>JBAPYY010000026.1:0-1685 GCA_049284975.1 Occallatibacter sp. | reverse complement strand
CTCTCAAGATCGATAATGTTCTGCTGCGCGTAGACGCGAAAGTCGTAGTTGGAAAACGGACCCACCACGCTGGGGATGGGAATGCCTGGAAGACTAAGTCCGAAGGCGCGCAGATCGCGGTTCTGGGCGTTTGCGTAACTCTGCGCACTGATGCGGGGCAGCAACGCCGCAGACTGGCTGCGCGCTCGCAAAGCCTCGGCCTCTTCCACTCGAGTGGCGCCCACCAGCACGCTCAGGTTGGCCTGGAGCGCCCGGTGAATGGCCTCCTGCAGCGTCAGGCGCAACGGCAGCTCCTGGCATTGTGCGGGCCGAGCGAGCATCTGGCCGAACAGCACGGCCCCAAGCGCCAAAACAATCGGGTTGTAAAGCTTGATTCTCATGGTTGTTGCTCTCGACCGGAGAGCGCAACGGCTCTCCAGAAATGCTGAAAACTGTCTTCGATCCAAACGTCCAGCGCAGGCTGTTCATGCAGCGACCAGAAAAGGACGGTCCCCATGAACCCCTGAAGCAACTGGATGGCCACGGTTTCTTTTTTCAGTTGCGGATCAATCTCTCCGCGCTTCTGTCCGGCGGCCACAATGCCGGCAATCAACTTGCGGCCTTCTTTCATGTTGTGTTCGATCAGATGTCGAACCTCTTCGCTGGCCAGGAAACAGGAGATAAGCGTGCGAGCCAGGTCGGGACTGCGGCCCGGCTCCTCTGCCTCGCGATGGAACAGATGGCGGAATGCGGATTGGATGCTGTGCTGGCCATCGTCGGCGATCGCCGCTGCCTCCCGCACCTTTCCAAGCTGGATCTCCGCCATCACCCCCAGCACATGCTCCTTGCTCTGGAAGTAATTGAAGAAGGTCCCCTTGCCCACGTCAGCGGCCTCAGTGATGTCTTCCACGGTGACGTTCGGAAAGCCCCGCTGGGCAAAGAGCTGGAGAGCGCTGCGAAAGAGGCGAAGGCGCGTTTCCGCGGCCCTGCGCTGACGCCGGCCCATACTTTGCAGATGAGGGAGCTTCTCTTCCAGCGGAGGGACGGGAAGCGGCGATGGCTTGTTTTGATGACTGATCCTCATAGTTGACTACTAGTCATATATGAGCCTCTCAGGAACCGTTTGTCAACAGGCGCTTGAAACCGGTTGACATGAGCCAGGGGCGCAGCTTGCGGGAAGGAGGCGGACAGGGAACCCGGAAGACAATGAGGCGTCTGAGTGTATTAAAAGGAGCAGAATTTTTCCCGGCTGTCTGGCCAAATTGGCTGCGCGTGGAAGATCGGTCCTCGGCTGCCCGTTTGATGGACGTCTCCCCGAAGTCCTTTTGACTGAATCCGGTTGGAGCCTCAAAGCCTCATCCGCAATCCAACGCTCCCTCGTTCGATCGCTTGAATTGTGCACGCAGACTTGCCTACGATGGCAGCCTTGAACATTCGCCCTTCCGGAGCCGATGTTCACTGTTGATTGCCGGGGAATAGTTACCCTTGGTGGTTCATTTTGCTCTTTTATGGAATCAGTTGTGCTTTGGTTTGTCAAGATGAGAATGCCTATAAAGCACTTGTAATCATCAGATAAGGCTCTAATCAACGCACAGAAGGAGGAGGATTTCACGGAGCTTGGCTGATGTCGGACATTTTATTTACTGGTCAAAACGGTTACTCAAAATGACCCTAAAGTGCCATCTGTTTAAACTTCAGTAATGGAT
>JBAPYY010000025.1:0-2764 GCA_049284975.1 Occallatibacter sp. | reverse complement strand
GGCTAATGCCGCGCAACTGGCCTCGCTCTCCGATGAAACACCCGAGGGCCGTTCCATCGTTGTGCTGGCCAAGGAGAAATACAACCTGCGCGGCCGCGACCTGGGCGGCACGGACGCCGAGTTCGTTCCATTCACTGCGCAGACTCGCATGAGCGGCGTTAATCTTTCAGGAACCCGCATCCGCAAGGGCTCGGCGGACGCCATCGCGCGTTTCCTCGAAGATCAGGGATCGTCGCTTCCCAAGAGAGTTCTCGATCAAGTTGAGGAGATCGCGCGCCTTGGCGGCACGCCTCTGGTGGTCGCCGAAAACTCGACGGCGCTGGGCGTCATTTACCTCAAGGACATCGTCAAGGGCGGCCTGAAGGATCGCCTTGCGCGACTGCGCTCCATGGGCATTCGCACCATTATGATTACGGGCGACAACCCCCTCACCGCCGCTGTCATTGCGCGCGAAGCCGGCGTTGACGACTTCCTCGCCGAGGCCAAGCCCAAGGACAAGATGGACCTGATCAAGCGCGAGCAGGGCAAGGGCAAGCTGGTCGCCATGACCGGCGACGGCACCAACGACGCTCCCGCGCTGGCCCAGGCAGACGTGGGCGTAGCCATGAACTCCGGCACGCAGGCCGCGAAAGAAGCCGGGAACATGGTCGATCTCGACTCCAACCCCACCAAGCTGATTGAAATTGTGGAGATCGGCAAACAACTACTCATGACGCGGGGCGCTCTGACCACGTTCTCCATCGCCAACGACGTGGCCAAGTATTTTGCGATCATCCCCGCGATGTTCGCGGGCGTCTTCCCGGTGCTGGGCGTGCTCAATATCATGTTCCTTCACTCCCCGCAATCGGCCATCTTGTCGGCGGTGGTCTTCAACGCCATCATCATCGTGGCGCTGATTCCGCTCGCCCTCAAGGGAGTGAAATACGAGCCCAAACCGGCTGAAGCGCTGCTGCGCCAGAACCTGCTGATCTATGGCGTGGGCGGCATCATCATCCCTTTCATCGGCATCAAGGCCATCGATATGTTTCTGGTAGCCGTGCATCTGGCGTAAGACTCGGGGCGCTGCCCCGCAAGGAGAGACCGTGCATTCCGTATCCGTTCTGCCTTCCGTTTCAACCGCGCAAGCCGCACCGGTAGCGCAATCCGTTTGGAAGACCTCGATTCTTTTCACCGTCGTTACTACGATCTTGTTCGGCCTGGGCTATCCGCTTGTGGTCACCGGCATCGCGAGCGTGATTTTTCCGCACAAGGCCGCGGGCAGCCTGATCCTCAAAGACGGCCAGGTTATCGGCTCCGAGTTGATCGCCCAGAGCTTCACCTCCGACAAGTACTTCCATCCGCGCCCCTCGGCCGCAGGCAACGGCTATGATGCCACGGCATCGGGCGGCTCGAATCTTGCGCAGTCCAACAAGGCTCTCGTAACGCGCATCCAGGGTGACATCGACAAGTTGAGCGCCGAGAATCCGGGCAAGCCCGTACCCATCGACATGGTCACCGCCTCCGGCTCCGGCCTCGACCCTGACATTACGCCTGAGGCCGCGTATTTTCAGGCTCCCCGCGTAGCCAAAGCGCGCGGCATCAACGAAGACCGCATGCGCCAGTTCGTTGAGCTGCACATTACCGGCCGCCAACTGGGCGTGCTGGGCGAGCCTCGCGTGAACGTGCTGCTGCTGAACCTGGACTTGGACAAGCTGGCGAAATAGAGCAAGTATGATGCCGGCTGCACTACGAAACGGCAGCCGGCGGAGCCGTTCTTCTTTTCCTTGCAGATTGCGCTCCATTTTGCAGAGAATTTCCCTCTTTCAGTGCAAAATCAGAACATGAACCAGGACCTCAGCCGCGATGTTTTTGCAATTCCCTAGTCCCTACTCCCTGTCTTTTGCCTACCCCCTCCCCCCCTATTTCCTGTGAGACTGTGAAACTGTGAACTTCTTCGCGGGCAAGTTACCGGGTTGAAATGGCCGCCGTGGTAGCCTACGAAAGATGCGACACCTTTTTCTTGGTTTTCTGCTGCTCACGGCCACACTAGTATCCGCGCAAACTTCCACATCCGCGAACCATGATGGAGACAAGCTTCGCTTTGCCCTGGTTGTGTCTCGCCATGGCGTCCGTCCGCCGCTTAGTCCCACTTCGGCGCTCAGCATTCGTTCTTCTGGCGCATGGCCTGAATGGGAAGTTCCGCTTGGATTTCTCACGCCGCACGGCGCACAGGCGATTCGTCAGATGGGTGCTTACATGCGCCGCGATCTTGCAGCCAAGGGGCTGTTCCCAGCCACCGGCTGCCCCGGCAGCGGCGAAATCTATCTTTATGCCGACGTCCAGCAGCGCACGATTATGAGTACGCGCAACACCTTCGCCGCTCTGGAACCGGGTTGCGATCCGCGGCCTGTTTATACGGTCGCCGGAGCACCTGCGGTTGACGATCCTGTTTTCGCTCCTATCCCCGCCGCCTTTGCGCCTCCATCCGCAGAAGCTGTCGCGGCCGACCGGCAAGCCGTATTGGGCAACGACCCGACAGCCTACTTTTCACTTGCCAAAAATCCCGAGCTGAAAGAACTAGCCCAAATTCTCGCACCGGACTCTGCGCACCCCGCGGCAAAGCCGATCGTCGACGACGCAAGGCCCCTCGCCGTATCGTCTCCGCTGATTGAAGAT
The DNA here is from genome assembly GCA_049284975.1 of Occallatibacter sp. Taxonomy (GTDB): domain Bacteria; phylum Acidobacteriota; class Terriglobia; order Terriglobales; family Acidobacteriaceae; genus Telmatobacter. Next base: position 109 of record JBAPYY010000025.1, on the reverse strand, counting down.
TTTTTACTGGAATATACCGATGGCAAACCGCTGCCTGAGGTTGGCTGGGGTCGTGTTGATGAACCCACTCTCCTCCGCCTGATGCCGCTGTACGTCAAGGGATTTGACC
>JBAPYY010000024.1:0-2724 GCA_049284975.1 Occallatibacter sp. | reverse complement strand
CCTACTATCTTGTACCGGAGACGAAAGGGCGATCTCTTGAGGAGATTGAAAGATTCTGGCACAAGAAGCCAGCTGGAAGCGAACTCAAGTCAACTATTGGTTAGGGGCACAGACTTCAGCAATCCCGCATCCTCGGCAGCCATGGGATATGCGAGACGAAGCCATCGGGACTTCGGAGGAAGACATTGTGAGGGCTTGGCCGTTGTTGTTCTTTGTTGCCATTAGTTTGTCGGCCGCCGGCCAGAACGGAAGCGCTAGATCTGGCCCTGCCCCACAAAGCAATCAAGCGGGATACAACGGGCCATACACGAGTCTGGCGGAGGTGCCTGACGAACTTCGTCAGGAACTCGACCGTGACGCAGTTGCATTGTCGAAGGTACCGGCAGATCCGATTCTGAAGCCAGATCTATTAAGCCCAATCCTTGAGCCGTTCGATAGGCTGACTGATCGGATCAACCAGTCTGCCAAGCTTAAGATCGGCTTGACCTACACTTTCCTAAGTCAATATGCGACGGCCACACCGAACAGCGTGCGGCACGATCAAACCAGCGGCCGGGCCGATTTCACGGCGGCCTGGAAGGTGTATGACCATGAGAGCACGGCAGGTACGATCAGTCTGCTCGTGCGTTCGGGAACGAACATCGGCATCAGTCAGCAGTTCAATCTCAGCCAAAGCCTAGGCTCCGGACTTACCCTCAATTGTCTGCAGGGAGGTGGACCTCAGGAACCGATCCTGGTGAACATCCTTTACTGGCGTCAGGACCTGTTCAACGAGCGACTGTCGCTCTACGTTGGCAAGATCCATCCAAACGAATACATCAGCCTGAGCATGTTCAACAACGACGAGCGTGCTCAGTTCCTAAATGGGGGGAGCGACGGCAACTTGACGTTCGCTTCCGATGGAGCGTACGCCGGCGGAGCGGCGGTTGAATTCCAGGCCACGCAGCATGTTTACATTCATGCACTGGTCATCGATACGGAAGGCTCACCGCAAGGGAACCTGAAAACACTGGCTGATCGCAAGTATATGGAGTCCATCGAACTCGGCTGGCTAGGCGGTTCGCCTGGGAAGCAGTTCAGGGACTATCGCATGAACTTCTGGCGCGACGACACGGCTACGCTCGGCAGCGGTGCGGGCGGAGGCATCGCCTTTGAGCATGAACTGCGCAGTGGTTGGACGCCCTTTGGGAGACTCGGCTTTGCGTCGAACACGGGAACCTCGATCAAGCAAGTGGAAGAGCTTGGCCTGGACCAAGTGAAACCTTTTAAAAGGCGCGGAGACATGTTCGGTATTTCATTCATTCACTCTGAGCCGAGCTTTGGCGCCAAACACCACGAGAGCGTAATGGAGACCTTTTATCGGCTTCGCTTGACGAAGAGTGTGGACCTTGGCCCGGACCTCGAGGTATCGAACCATCCCACCTATGCAAGCAAAGCTTATACGACCGCACTGCTGGGCATGAGAATGCGGATCATCTTCTAATGCGGCAACAAGACGGGAGCAGGGCAGAATCTTCATTTCGACTCATAGGCATGCGGCGATAGTGACCAAAACTGAACAGATAGACAGGCCAACTCGTGGAATGCTGAGCGTATCTGAGGGTGCAAGCGCGCTCGGAACGGAGTGAATATTCTCCGCACAACAGAGCCTTTAGAGGAGCGAAGGCATGTTCAAGCAAAAGGAGCTTTTGTGACCACAACGAAAAAATGCGAACACACGGCCTGTAACTGTACGGCTGCGCCTGGAAAGAATCACTGCAGCGATACATGTGCCGATGCGAAGAAGACACCCGAACTCACCTGCCAATGCAAGCACCCGGGGTGCGGTGATATAGGCCTCAAGATGTAGCGGGGCGTGACTCTTGACGCAAGTGTGGGTCTCGAATCTCTGCACGATATTCGACCCATTTCAACAGTGAAAGGCAAAGAGCACCTCATGTCATCTTCTGCGACACTCTCAGCTCCTATCGCTCCGCCTGCATTGGATGAGTTGTGCATCAACACGCTGCGTTTTCTGGCGGTGGACATGGTGCAGAAGGCCAACTCGGGTCATCCCGGCTTGCCCATGGGCTCGGCGTCCATGGCGTACGCGCTCTGGGATCGATCGCTCAAGTTCAATCCGCGCGATCCCGGCTGGCCCAACCGGGATCGCTTTGTTTTGTCTGCCGGACATGGGTGTGCGCTGTTGTACGCTCTGCTTCATGTCACGGGATATGACTTGCCACTGGAGGAGCTCAAGAAATTTCGTCAATGGGGCAGTCGGACGCCGGGGCATCCGGAGTACGGCAAAACCTCGGGCGTCGAGGCTACCACAGGTCCCTTGGGACAAGGATTGGCGAATGGCGTTGGCATGGCAATTGCCGAGGTGGCGCTGGCGGCGCGATTCAATCGTTCCGGCCACCAGATCGTGGACCACTATACCTACGTCCTCGTCAGCGACGGCGACCTCGAGGAAGGAATCTCCTCGGAGGCCGGATCGATTGCAGGCCACCAACATCTTGGAAAGCTCATCGTTCTTTACGCAGACAACCACATTACGATCGAGGGGAGCACAGAACTGACATTCACCGAAGATCGTATGGCCCGGTTCGCTGCATTTGGCTGGCACGTGCAACAAGTGGAACGGAGCAACGATGTCGAAGCAGTGGCCCGTGCACTGGAGAATGCGCGTGCGGAGAGCGGACGGCCGTCGTTGATTGCAGTGCGTACCCACATTGGCTTCGG
>JBAPYY010000023.1:0-14555 GCA_049284975.1 Occallatibacter sp. | reverse complement strand
TCCGGGGTTGAAAGCGCTCCAACCAGCCCCTTTCCGATAACCATTCCCTGATTCACTGCGGATGTCGATCTTTTCTAATGCAGCGTGAGTGCCTCCGGCTCTGCCGGGGGTACTCACGCTGATTAACAGATGAATATCATTCTTGGTGTAGAATCTTCGCAACACTTCCAAGAGAGAAGTGAAGCCTCAAGGGCGTGCAAGCCTTCGGGGGGATGAAGGCGTGATTAGAATTCTTGTTCGCCCTGCATGGGAGCCGGAATTCGCAAGAACATCACGCAGCAATTCCTTTCGGAGAGACGTAATCACCCGGACGCGCACATTGCATCGACAGCCGCGACTGCCAATTGCAAGACTGTGTCCTGGCGGAATGGATAAGCTCTACCTGGTTTCCCTGAATTTGAGTTGACGGTACCTAAGTAACCACATGGCGCGATTTTTCGGTTACCTAGGTGCAGACGACATTGCTAAGCTTTTGCTAAGGCTCTCAGTTATGAAAGGGAATTGAGAACCTGAAAGTGCTTGATTTTCTGAGCACTCGCAGAGGTATCGCATTGTTTGCATTTATTTTTTTCCCCTCATCGAATTCCGAATTCATGGAATTCCCTGCTTCGTCCCGCAACAGCCTCTCGCGGTCACAACGACGCCGTGCGTGCAGGCGTGCTCAAATCTGCCGCCTCTCTGGTTGGTGCACAGCGCTACTCATCTTCTCGTCCTGTTGCCTCCCCTTTGCCTTGTCTGGTTGCGGCAGCAACAAGACTGTGATGAGTGGATCGGTTGCTGGAGACCCGACGCTGACCGTGGCGACATCAAACTCGCCATCCATTTATGGAAGCGCGGTGACCTTCACCGCGACGATCTCCAGCGGCCCCACCGGCACCGTGACGTTCAATGACGGCAATGCCTCCATCGGCACTGGCACGATTAGCGGGACAACCGCGACGCTCACAACGAGTTCGCTGACCGCAGGTTCACACACCATCACCGCGAGTTGGCCCGGGAACAGCACCTATGGCGCCGTCACATCGAACGCCATTACGCAAGTGGTGAGCCAAGCGACGCCTACGATCACCTGGAACAACCCGACCGCCATTGCCTACGGAACGGCGCTGAGCAGCACTCAGCTTGACGCCAGCTCTACGATCCCCGGAACAGTTGTATACTCCCCCTCCGCAGGTACCGTGTTGCCCGTGGGATTACAGACCTTGTCGGTTACTTTCACGCCCACCGACACCACCGATTACAAGGCTGTAACGGCAACCGTTACATTGACAGTGAATGCGAGCGCGGCCACACCGACCATTACATGGGCGAATCCGGCTGCTATCACTTACGGCACGGCGCTGAGCAGCACTCAGCTTGACGCTTCTTCGCCGGTGGCAGGTACCTTCGCCTACACCCCGGCCGCCGGAACCGTGCTGAAAGCCGGATTGCAGACGCTGTCAGTCACTTTTACGCCCACCGACATTACCGACTACACGACGGCAACAGCAACTGTAACGTTGACGGTGAACCAGGCCGCGCCAGCCATTACATGGGCGACCCCAGCAGCCATCACTTATGGAACCGCACTAAGCGCGACCCAGCTTGATGCCAGCTCGACCGTGGCAGGAGCATTTGTATATTCGCCTGCCGCTGGCGTCATCTTGGCTGCGGGGTCGCACACACTGTCGGTTACCTTCACGCCCACCGACACCACCGACTACAAGACTGCAACCGCAACGGTCTCCTTGGCAGTGAATCAGGGCACGACTACACAGACCATTACATGGGCGGACCCGGCAGCCATCACTTACGGCACGGCGCTGAGCAGCACTCAGCTCGACGCTTCTTCGACGGTGGCAGGAACCTTCGCCTACAGTCCGGCAGCTGGGACCGTGCTCAAGGTAGGATTGCAGACGCTGTCCGTCACATTTACCCCCACGGACACTACCGACTACAAGGTTGAGACGGCATCCGTCAGCCTGATAGTGAACCAGGCAGCATCTACCATTACATGGGCGACTCCTGCGGCTATCACCTACGGCACGGCTTTGAGCGCGACGCAGCTTGATGCCAGTTCGACCGTGGCAGGTACCTTCGCTTACACACCGGCAGCGGGAACCGTGCTTAAGGCAGGATCGCAGACGCTGTCGGTCACCTTTACGCCCACCGACACTACCGATTACAAGTCTGCAACGGCAGCTGTCAGCTTGACAGTGAACCAGGCCAAGCCGGCCATTACATGGCCGACTCCGGCGGCCATCACTTCCGGAACGGCGCTGAGCGCGACGCAGCTCGATGCCAACTCGACCGTGGCAGGAACATTTGTATATTCACCTGCCGCAGGCACCGTCCCGGCTGCGGGATCGCAGACGCTGTCGGTCACCTTTACGCCCACCGACACCACCGACTACACCACGGCAACAGCAACTGTCTCGTTGACCGTGAACTCTGCCACGTACGTGCTGACCATCAACGCTACCAGCGTGGGGTTCGGTGATGTGGTGGTCGGCACGCCGATGACCCAGTCGGTGACTTTGACAAACACGGGTACCGGATCGGTAACGGTCAGCTCGGCAACGGTAATAACGCTAACCGGGACCGGGTTCTCGCTGGCGTCTCCATTCTCGGCGACGACGTTGACTGCGGGACAGATAGCGACACTGAATGTGCAGTTCGATCCGACCACCGCCGCCGCCGCAACGGGCACGCTGACCGTCATAAGCAACTCTACGACCAACGGTACAGCGGTGATCCCTCTGAGCGGCACAGGCACGGCGGCTTCGTATTCTGTCGACCTGAGTTGGGACGCACCTGCCAGCTCGCCGGTCCCAGTTGCGGGATACAACGTCTACAGGGCACCGAGCGGCAGTTCCACGTATACATTCCTGGGTTCGCCGGTCGGTACCGCAACAACATACGTGGATAGCAATGTCACGGCAGGGCTAACCTACGATTACGAAGTGGCAAGCGTCGACTCATCCGGGGTTGAAAGCGCTCCAACCAGCCCCTTTCCGATAACCATTCCCTGATTCGCCGCGAATGGACGTTAGCCATTACTGGCGCGAGAGGTAGAACCTGCTGACTGCGCCGGAGGCGAGTTGCGCCAACGATGACGCACCAGCGGAATCGGAGAGAGTCGCGGCGTCGCGCTTCATTCGTTGCCGATCAGTGGAGACGGAGACACCGCATCTCCCCTTCGTAAGAGAGCGATCGCGGCAAAGACAACGGCCAGGATTATGGCAAGAAAGACGACACCCCCATGGTGATGCAGTCTTCCGGTCAGGTATCCGCGATCGACTCGAGTGCCCAGCATAGCGATGGTAAAGATGCGCAGGCCGTTCTTGGCGACTGACAAGGGCACGGCGAGGGCAACGATGGCTGCTTTTCTCCATGGGGAACGCAGCAGTATCTGAGCCAGGACCATGGTGGCGACGAGCAGGATCGAGCTGGATCGTATGCTGCTGCATTCGTCGGCGACGAAGAGGGTGAGACCCGGAATGGCGAGGCGCACGCCATCTTGTGCGACGGGCACACCAAAGAGGGCGAAAAGCAGGTGCGCCGCCCATGCGGAGCTATGCTGCAGGAGAGCGACGACAACGTTGAGCGAGGACTTTGGAAGAGGCACCAGGCCAAACAGGAAGCATAGTGGGAAGAGAAGCAAACGCGCGACGCTCAAGCCAAAACAGAGAACGAAGGCCCCGATCCAGGACAGGACCAGCGCGAGGACGGCAATCGGCAGGAGCAGATCGGGAAGGAGCGCGGGCGGATGCAAAAGCGCCAGGACGGCGGTGGCCGCGGCGACGGCAAGGAGAGCGGAGCCAGCTCGCAGTTCGAAGATCGCGACAGAGCGTAGAGGGGGCCATTCGCGAAGGATGAGAGCTGCGCTGAGGGGAACAATAAGCAGGATATAGGTATATGCGTCGTCGCCCAGGGCAAGGGCGAGTGTGGCGGCCAGCGGGCGCCACGCCGCGAGCGCGAAAACTGCGCACAAGAAAAGGAAGCCCGCTTCGTGTTTTGCCGCATTGCTCATGAATTTCGACTCTGGCCGGATCGGCGGCTCCGCATAGCCGCGGTCTTCCGGACTTTCTGCATGAGGCGCGGGGACAATGAGGCGCGGGGTTCGATAGTGGAAGGTGGGCTGAGGGAGAACACACTTCACCTGGTCTGGCAGAGCAACTGCTGTGGCTGCAGCGTATCGGCCGGCGAGCAAACCAGACGGCCATCCACTTCTCTGGCGAATGCGAGGACGGCACGCTCGGAGCCTTCGCCGACGATTCTCCACGATCCGTTGTCTTCGACGATGGACATCTGGCTTCTGGCCCTCCACCATTGATCGATTTCGCTGGGAAGCGCCGTCCAGATCGCGTTTTGGCGGCATGATTGACTCAGCATGGCGAGCAGGCTCTTGTAGACCGCCTGTGTTTTCGGCTCGACAATGTAGTCCGGATGGACGATGAAGCTCGCCAGGCCGTTCTTGGCGAGGATAATTTCGAGTTGGGTTCGCCACAGACCGATCGAAAGGTCGCCGAGAACATGAAACAGCGAATAATCCTGGATGGTAGTGAGCGGAAGCTCGAGTAGCTCTCCGATGAAGTAGGGCATCACGGTGCAGCAACCGCCGCGCTGGGGATCAAGATGGGCAACATTGGGGATCGACATATCGAAGGAGAAGTCGAGATGATGGAACCACTCCGGATTGCGATAGAGGACGGCAGAACGAAAGCCGCGGGCTCCGAACAGCCGGCCGTAGCGATTGATTGACGCGGCGCGGCGGAGGAACTCGGCGCGCTCATCAAAGAGCCGGCCGTCGTGATTGAGATCCTGGACGCACACCTCGCATCCGCGGTCGCGCAACCGGTCGAGGAACCCGGGCGGGACCGCATATCGGCTCTCAGGCACGACCTGATAGGAAGCTTTGAATCCGAACGAGTCGTCGATGTCGAGTAACCGCGGGCAGAAGTCGCGTCCGGCGGCGGTTTCCACGTCGTGGGTCATGGTCATGCAGGCGCGTGCGCCGTCGGGCCAGAACCATATGAATGGTATGCGGTCGATGCGATGGGCCCACAAGGCGAGCAGCATGAGCCGCTCGAAAATGTTTTCGACGCTGGTATCGAGCGGCCATTTGGGGAATTGCCGCTTCTGCCCACTAGCTGCGCGCAGTCTCTGGACGCCTTTGCGCAAAGGGCGGCTGGTCAAGGGGCGCAGCCGGTAGTAAAGGTCTTTGATCGTCTTCTCGCCCATACCCCATTGGGCTTCGGGAAACCGTTCGAGACGAAGATTGTCGATCACATCATCAGGATCGAAGGGCAGCGTTACCGTGCTTCCGTCGAGCGAGACGCCAGGCAGCACGTCGACTAGGGGATCGCTGACGCGCGTCCGGTGCAAATTGTTGAAAGTGCGCCCGTAGCAGGTGGCGTCGGCGCCAAATTGGAAGTAACCCGCGTTACGCGAGAGCCGGCCGTCGAGACGGAAATCGAGGAATTCCGGAGGGCAAAGATAGCGCTCGCGGAGAGATTGCACGGAGAGAGGTTGAGTACTTGCTGAGCTTTGCGGCATGGACTTTATTATGCCCTCACTATTGACGATCCGAGATGGAATATTGGCGCCACAGGCGACGCACTCGCGACGACGGGGGACCTATCCGACGTGGCGATAAAGCAGCCCGCCCGCCCGGGATGAGAGAGTGTCAGGCAGGAGCGAAAAAAGCGACCGCACCAGGGGCAACTGCAACGCGGAGGTGGGTTCTTCGGCGAGACTGCCAAGGCACCGGGAGTAAGCGATCCGCCGACGCACGGTGCCGAACTGGTCCTTGAACCGGACCAGGCCCTCGTTCGCGTCATCGGTACGCCCGAAGTCGAGCAGTTCGGCGCCCTGCGCTCGGCTTTCGACGATCAAATTCCAGAACAAGAACGGCATGGCCCCGAGAGGATGGAATCGCTCGTCGGAACAGCCATACTTGTAAACCACGGTGCGACGGTGCGCGAGGGTGAAGATGGCGGCGACCGGAACCTCGCGCCAGCGCGCAACGCGCAGCTCGACGCTTGGGCTCATCGAGGCGATCAGGTTTTGAAACCAGGCCCTCGGCTGGGGGAGAAGGCGATGGCGCCTTCTGGTTTTCATCAGCAAGAAATAGAAATCGTCGAGCAGCTGGTCGGTGCATCCTTTTTCGTAGGAGAGAGGCTCGCGCTCGGCGCGCCGGATTCTGCGCTGGATGGAATCCTTGTGCAGGTTGCGGAAGAGATCCGCTTCGGGCGGAGTGAGATCCAAAGTGTGGAACCAAAACGGCCGGCCGGCCAACGGTGGACAGGCGGTGGCCCATCGCGCGGAGAGCGGCCGTAGTTCGATGTACTTCCAGTCGTCGTGGAGGCGTTTCTCGACGGCCATCCACTCCGCGATCAAGGAGATTTCGTCGATGAGCGGCTCGCAGTGATCGGCGAAGGGCAGCGAGACAAGGCGGCTGCCGGTGATCCAGCTCCTGACCTCGCAAAAGGGGATTCCGTCGGCCAATGGCTCACCTGGCGGCGCAGTGGTGAGCGCGAGCGGGCGATAGCCGTAAGTTCGAGCCAGCGCTTCAAGCCAGCCGCGGCGATGAAAGACCGATGCCATGGGGTGGATGGCGACCAGGTCTTCCCAGCGCGGATCTTGAGTTGGATCAATGGTGTAGAGCTGCATTGAGCCTGCCATTTCGTACCGCGCGATTGCGTTGCGCACTGTCTCGCGTCTTGCTCGCAAACACGGACGCGAAAAAGATGGAGCCCGGCGCGATCGCTCTCGCGGGCAGTGTGGGAATGATAGCCGACACAGCGGGCTCAGTGCTCGTATAGGACGGCGGCGGCAACCTGGGGGAAGCAGATCGCGCGATCCGGCCCTTTTGACCGGCCGTCGCCCTGACCGGCGGCCTCTGTCACGGCGAGGTGATCAGCAGACACGGTTGCGGAGACTTGGGGCACTTCGATCCGGTATTGATCGATTTTGTAGAGCACCGACCGATAGCTCACCTTGAGGAGGCGCGCGGCGGCCTTGCGATTCCAGCCGGTCCTCTCGAGAGCGGCGGCGATAGCGCTTCGTTCGGCTTCTTGGACATGGAAGCGGAGCGAATTGGAGCCGGGGGCCGACGCGCCGGGGCGGGATGGGGATGGCGCCGTTCGGTCCATGTTGGTCCGCTCGGACCATGCTGGCGAGTCGACGGACCACTGTGAGCTGGCGTTGTTCTCTTGAAGCGCACCTTCGTCGCCGGTCATCGTGAGATACCGCATTACGCGACGCTCTAACTCCTGCGAATTCCCCTGCCAGTGATACCTCTGCCAGGCCTCGATGAACGCGGGAGAGAACTCCTTGGGCGAGAGGCCATAGTGCCTGGCCAGGCGGTGCATGAAATCGCGCGACAGGAAGGAAAGCTCCTCTTTACGCTCGCGCAGCGAGGGCACGCGAATCGAGTGCGCACTAAGTTTGCGGTAGAGCTCCGATTCGAGCTCGTGGGCGTCAGCGGCGCCGGCTCCATTTGCAAAGCCGGACGCCACCACGCGAACATCGACATCGACCCACGCGGAACTCCCCGGCCGAATAAAGCCCCTGTTTTCGACCACCTGGAGGATTCCGGACTGCAGCTTCGGCGACAGGGCGGCGATCTCGTCGAGAAAGATGGTTCCTTTGGCGCACAATTCAAGTTTGCCGGTCTTGATGCGGGCCGGTGCGGTGAGGCCTCTTCTCTCGTAACCGAACAGTTCCCTTTCCAACAGATCCGTGGGTAGAGCCGCGCAATTGATGCGGGCGAATTCGAACGCGGATCGGGCGGACAAACTGTGAATGAGACGGGCGGTGATCTGCTTGCCACTGCTGTCCTCGCCGAGGATGAGAACCGGCGCGCCAGACTCAGCCAGGAGGGCCGCCTCGACCCGCAGCTTTTGCATGATTCGGCTGACCCCGACGGCAAAGCACTCGCCGCCATTTGCCTCTTTGGCGCCGCCTTCGTCCTCCGATCCGGTATCTGCGTGCGCGATTGCGATTTGGCGCCGGATGGCCGATTCCATATGGCGAGCCGTGATCGGCCTGACGAGATAGACACGCGCGCCGATGCGCATGGACTCCTGTTTTCGGCCGTTGTCGTCGTGGTGGCCAATCATGATGACGGGCAAGTCGGGACGCAGGCGGCGCAGCCATCGCAAGCTGCGCAGACTCTCGTCGCTTCCCTGCGGGAGATCAAGCACTGCCAGGTCGAGCCTATCCTCGCTTTGTACCCGGTCGACAGCCTCCCACGGATCGACGGCGATTTCAAGCTGCCAGCCGTTCGAGTCGGTGATCGCGCACAGCGGGCGAAGAACCGCTGCGTCGCCGCTTAAAACAAGGAGCCTTGTCACATTGGATTTGTTATTGATCACTTGGTCCCTCGCGCCGCAGATCACGGCTGAAGAGCAATATTGCAACTTTTTGCGCATCGAAGCGCAAACAATGCCTATTGCCCAACCGTAGCTAAGTTGAAGGGGAAGTTTGGAATAAGACGAGGAGAATCCCAACCCAAATCGGGCAAGAACGCTTGTGGAAGGTCTGCGGAACTGAGGATTCGAAGGCGAGGACCCAGTCCGGCTCACGGCTCGGGTCTTTAAGGGCCGGGTTCGAAGGCGTTGTAGAGAGACTGAACTCTGAGGGCTGCAAAAACAATCATCCGAACCTGGCGTACAAAAGAAGCCGCCAAGCCCGGATGACCTCGCGCGGGAGGGGAAGGGAGTGCATGCAAAGAAGGTCAGGCCGTAACGTCGCGCCTGAGCCGGTTTTTGGAGTTGAACAGCATGGCGCCAAAACAGGAGAGTCCGGCCAGCAACAGGTACATCAAGGCCGTACCGCCTTCTGGAACCGACAGGTTTTCGGTCCACATTTCCTGGGGCTCGCCGGGGCCCTCCGGATTGGGCGTGAGAATCCAGAGGTTGGTCAAGGTAGCCAGGTAAGACTGGGCCAGAGAACTGTTGCCGTTGTATACCCCTTCAACGGCGACAACCAGAGCAAGCGCGTTGGCATCGAGCCCGGAGATGCCGCCGGGTGCGGTGATGTCCCAGATGGCAGAAGAAAGCTCGGCTTGGGTTATGCCGGTCAAGCTGCCATAGGTTGTGCTGTTGTTAAACATCATGCTCACGAGGGTCCCCACCTCGGCATAGCCCGTGATTCCGACGGTCTTGCCGAAGAGTGTCTCGTCAATGTTGCTAGCAGTCAGACTCGAAGCCTGGTAAGCGTTGGCGTTCCAAGTCTCACCCGATGTGATTTCGTCGTTGAAGTCATCGCAGATAATCCCAGGCGAACTTGCTCCATTGATTGTGCCGCTGTAAATACCAGCGCCATAATTGCCGCCTGAGTTACCCCATGTGGTCGTGTAGCCTCCGGTGAACTGAACGGAGACAACGTCCTGAGCGAGTGCAGGCAAACCGCAGCACAGAACGACCAGTGCGACGACTGCCCCTAATCCCAAGGCTTTTATTCTCATGGTTTCCTTTCTACGTCGGACTTCGTGAACCCATACCTGGAGTCTGGGCGTACTGCTCCATTCAGTGGGTTAATTTTAGCCCGGCATCTGACCTTGTCAAGATTGAAAGTTTTTGCAACTTTCTGCAAATTAGGTGCCTGGCGACCTGACACCGAAGACCGATGCAAGGGTTTGGCTGCCGTAGCCCGCTGAGCCGGTTTTCCCTTGCGGGAGGCAGGGTTTCTGATTTCGCCCGGCATTCGGAGTGAGAGATTTGCGGACGATAGATTGCGCTGTTTGGGTTGGTGGTTTTCCTTCCTTTGGCCGAAACAAGGCTGAAGGAAGGGGTGGGGAGACGGGTGCATCGCGCCAGTGTCATACTCGGTGGCGCATAGAAACCTCTTTGCCGCAATGGGTTGTATAGTGATTGGTGAAGTTAGAGCGCGATCCTTCGAATGGAGGCATTGACATGGAATCATCTTTCAACTTGCGCCCCGTGCTGGCACTCGGTTTGATAGCCATTTTTCTTTCCTCATGCTCCATGGACCCCGGTGTGCGCAAGCAAAAGTACTTCGAGGAGGGCCAGAACTACTTCAAGAAGGGACAATTCAGTGAGGCGGCGATCGAGTTCACCAATGCCGTCAAGATCGATCCAGGATTTGCCGACGCACATTTTCAACTGGCGGAAAGCTATCTTCGTATAGGGCAGCAGGGGCGGGCCTATCAGGAGCTGGTGCTCACGACCGAGCTGCGGCCCGGCGACGGGCGGGCGCGAATGGAACTGGCGACGCTGCTGATCCAGTTGCGCAGATTTAACGATGCGCAGGATCAGGTGAATCTTCTGCTTAAGGCCCGGCCGAACGATCCGGGAGTTCACGCCTTGGCCTCCAGCATGTTCGCGGCGCAAAATAAGATTCCGGAGGCGATCGCCGAGACGCAGCGATCTATCGCGCTCGCGCCGGGGCTCTGGGAATCGTACCTGAGCTTAGGACTGCTGCAGCTGAAGGTCGGAGACCAGGCGGCCGAGGCGAGCTTCAAGAAAGTCATCGAGTTGAATCCGAAGGCCATGCAAGCGCGGCTCGTGCTGGGTAGTTACTATCAATCGCAAAAGCGTTTGGCAGATGCGGAGAAGCAGTTCGACGAGGCGCAGGCTCTGGATATTGCCGCGATCGAACCGCGCAAGGCTCGGGCTGGATTGTATCTTGCCGAGGGCAGGAAATCGGATGCGGAGCAGGTCCTGCTTGATGCCAAACGCGACATGCCGCACAACCCAGACGCCATTCTCGCTCTCAGTAATTTTTATTTCATGACCGGCGAGTTAGACAAGTCGGTGGCCGAGTATCGTTCGCTCTATCAGGAACGGCCCGCGGACCTGCAGGTGAAGAAGAAGTACGTTCAACTCCTGATCCAGGCCAAGCGGCTTGACGATGCCCGCAGGCTGACCGACGAAATGCTGAAGATCAACCCCAAGGACGACGATGCGCTGGTGTACCGAAGCCAACTTCAGATCAGTTCGGGCGATCTGACGGACGCGCTACAGACCTTGCAGGTGGTGGTCGCGAATGCGCACGACAACCTCGAAGCGCATTACGCGCTGGGGGTCGCGCTGCAAAAGCAGGGCAACCTGGAGCGCGCCGAGGGCGAGTGGCGTGAAGTGCTGCGGCTGGACCCCAATTATCTGGACGCCGAACGCTCGATCGCCGATGCCGCGATGCTGCAGGGGGACATGAACACCCTGGAAGACGCCGCCAACCAGATGATCCGTCTGGAGCCCGGAACAGCGGACGGCTACGCGCTGCGGGCGCTGGTGAACATCAACCGGAGACGCGACACGGAAGCCGAGGCGGATGTTCGCCGGGCGATCGCCGTCGCGCCACAGAGCGCGTTCGGATACGTGCAGTTGGGAAATCTGAGGCTGGCGCAGAAGAAGTATGACGAAGCGGCCAAAGCTTACCAAGACGCCCTGGACCGCAACGCAAGATCGATGGACGCACTGCGCGGCTTGGTGAACGCGTTCGTTGCAGAGAAACAAGTCGATAAGGCCGTTGCCGCTGTCCGTGCGCAGATCGCCAAAGAACCGGCGAACAGCGGCTTCTACGGATTGCTCGGCGCGCTGCTGTTTGGCAGCAAGCGGGATTCGGCAGGAGCCCAGGAGGCGTTGGAAAAATCCATCGGCCTGGACAGCCGCAACACCGACGCGGTCCTCCAACTGTGCCAGGTGCTTGCCGCCCAGGGAGAGGTTGATCGGGCTATCGCCACAGGAGAGCAAGCGCTCAATACTAATGGGCCCCAACCGGGACTTTATCTCGTGATGGGGCACTTATACGAGTTGAAGGCAGATTGGCCAAGAGCGGAAAGCGCCTATCAGAATGCGTTGGCCCTGACCCCCCAGAACCCTACCGCAGCTAATGAACTGGCCCGTGCGATGCTGTATGGCGGGAGAAACTCCGACTTGGCGTTGCCGTTGGCGCAGACGGCGGTTCGAGGGCTGCCGCACTCTTCCGGTCCAGTCGATACACTGGGCTGGATCTATTATCGAAAGGGCGTCTATCCGCTGGCGCTGAGTTACCTTCAACAGGCACTGAAGCTGCAGGAGGAGAACAGGCTTCCAGACAATCCCGACATTCACTATCATTTGGGCCTGGTTTACGAGAAGACCGGTCAATCGTCCCTCGCTCGACGGCACTTCGAGCAAGTGTTGAAGATCGATCCCGGCTACCGCGACGCAGCGGAGATCCGCAAGTATCTGGCCGCTCAAAAAACGTAGCAGCGGCCGGAGGGCCGTCAGCACCTCGCGCTATCAGCGGCCTCAATTCCCTTGGTTGCGTTGCGCGTGTCGATCACCAGCACCGCCTTATCGACGATATTCGCGCAGACGTACTGCGAGTGGTCGGTAACGATCGCCGCCGATTCAGAGCACGAGCTTGCGGCAGTAAAAACCCTCGGCGTAACCGCTCGGAGCATTGCATTCCATGCCGCGCAGCCGCATAAGAGAGAGAAATGTACTCTCTTCAAACCACTTCTTGTTGCGCTGGGACTGGAATGTATCCATGATGTACCGAACTTTTGTCTGGGACACCTCAGTTCCAAGGGGCACAAACACGCCTGGCTGCCCCAAGTCACCGTCGTACTTTGGAATTTCGTATTCCAGAATCAAATGATCGCGAAAAGTGTTCCAGGTCAATTCGGAGATGAGACGGTGATCCTGGTGAGCGTCTTTCCCATTGTGGGTAAAAATCAAGTCCGGCGATATCTGCTTTAGCTCTCTCTCAAAGACCGCCTTTACATCGCCGCCCACAAATGGCATGAAACCATCCTGGAAGCTCTTGAGCAACGGCCCTTTTAGCCTTGCTCCTGCAAAGGATTCGGCGCCGCGCTGTGCTTCTGCGTTGCGGTCTCCGATAGCACTAAAGACCACCCAGTGAACTTCGCACTGCGGGTGCTCCTCGACCAGGCGAAGGATTGTGCCTCCACATCCAATCTCAATGTCATCGGAATGCGAGCCGAGGCATAAGATCTTTAGAGTTCCCTCAGACCCCGCCTTCAGGTTCAGTTTGATCATTGACTTTGGTAGACCTTACCCTTTCTAGCTGCGGAAGATTGGAGGTTGGCAGTCTGCGGAAACAGCGCTACTTTGAGCACGCGGCTCCGGATAGGGCGCGCTCTGCGGCCAGTTCTCCGCTCATGAAACTCTCGTCTGTCCACATATAACCCCAGTCTCCGTACCGTCCACAATAGGCGATACCAAGATCATCAAGATATCCGTGCACTGTCTTAAGGGCATCAGCGCGCTCTAGGTCGAAGATGATGTTGGCGTACGGGAGCAGCATCGCCTTGCTGGAAAGGATTTTGTCATCTTCCCTAAGTACGCCGGAACGGTGGAGATCCTTTATCACAGGCTCGATCCAGTCCTCAGGCGCGCCGGTAAGCGGCCTGTATTTGTCTGAGAAGTAGACTTCCGCTTGAATGCTTCCAGTGCCAGGAGGTGCGTTGAGAGCTGTGAGCATATGCGGGAACCCCAACCGCGTGAAGCAAATGTCTTCGTCGTAAAAATAACTCATGTGGGCTTGGGATAAATCCGCCCGGTTTACGCCGATGTTCACGAGAACGCACGTAGAGCAGGCCAGACGTTTGGATGCATCGACAACATCCTGCGGCGCGCCATCGATCATGCGAATCATATCCGGGAGCGGAACCGAGGAAACAAGCGAATCGTAGGGTGCCACAACGCCATTTGAGAACTTGAGCTCTCGTGCACGATGATCGATGGAAACCAGGTGGTGGTTGAGCTTTAGGTTCCCCAGTGGAACAAACTTATTCAGGTATCGCATAAATCCACCATCGGTGGGATAGCGGAAATGGGTGATGTAATGAACCTGCGGCGCGGCCGGTGAGAGTGCCCCGCGCAATACTTCCTCCAGACTCGGACGATAGATGCGCGGCCCAAGCCAATCGGTGCTCATGTTCTCGGCCGTCGTCAGGTGATACTTCCGCGTATACTGCATTGGAAAAGTCTCGGCAAATGTGTTGCCGAAGCTCGCATAGAGCCAGTCCGCGTAATTCTTCACGGGCCGCTCGGGGGCCCCGCGCTCCTCGACGAAATCGCTGATGACCTTGACAATGAGGTCTTCCGGAAGCCCATGCAAATGGAGTTGCACCGGATGAAGGGGCCAGTAGCCCTTCCAGTAATTGTTCAGCTTGATTGGGATCGTCTCAAACCGCTGGTCGACACTATCAGCGAAAAGCTCCTGAATACGAGAATCCTTTGTGAAGGAAATATGCGGCCCCACGTCAAAGACGAAGCCGCTCTCGTACCGGAACGATGTCGTGTGCCCTCCGTAATAAGTGTTCTTGTCGAACAT
Organism: Occallatibacter sp.; assembly: GCA_049284975.1. Classification (GTDB taxonomy): domain Bacteria; phylum Acidobacteriota; class Terriglobia; order Terriglobales; family Acidobacteriaceae; genus Telmatobacter. The sequence goes on along the minus strand of JBAPYY010000023.1, from coordinate 260 downwards.
CTGCGGTATAACGCCATCTTGATGCAGCCGATAGGCGGCTCCGAATCCGGCCATTCCACTTCCCAGTACAACGATATTTGGCGTTGGCATTGAGAGACTTCTCCTCTTCCGTGAGCTACGTTTTTAGAAACACTCTTCAGGAAAACATGCAGGTTTGCTGTTAGGGAACCTCTGAAAATCGTCGAGTTATAAAACCTGCAAGGCTGTTTTCTCGCCACATCCGCTCAGAATCAGCTGATATCGCGGTTCTCCTGTGGCGT
>JBAPYY010000022.1:0-1602 GCA_049284975.1 Occallatibacter sp. | reverse complement strand
TGGTGGACACGGGCGGCATGGTGCCCGACGACACCGAGCTGATTCCTACAGAGATTTATGCCCAGGCGCAGGTGGCTCTGGAAGAGGCTGACGCGCTGGTGCTTGTGGTAGACGCGCGAACCGAGTTGGCTAGCCCGGATTACGACCTGGTGCGGATGCTGATTCGCGGCGGCAAGCCCTTGTTTTTAGCGGTGAACAAGGTTGAGGGCGAGGCCATGGCGATGGTCGCGGAAAATTTTCGCCAGTTGGGCATTCGCAATATGTTTCCAATCAGCTCTGAGCATGGGTTGGGCATCGGCGACTTGCTGGAAGCAATTGCCGACGCGATTCCCGCGCCGCTGGAGGCAACGCTGACCGAGGCGGAGACGCTGGCCGCTGAAGCTGCGGATAACTTCCAGGCCGAAGAGGAAGAAATCTCGGAGGACGGACCCGTTTCGCCAGAGTCTGGGGATGAATTGCTTCGTCCGCTCCATCGCACACACGGAGAGTTTGAGCAGCACGAGACTTCGGTGGCCATCATCGGGCGGCCGAACGTGGGCAAGTCCACGCTGCTCAATGCGCTCACAGGAACCTCGCGCGCCATTGTTTCGCCCATCGCCGGCACAACCCGCGATGCTGTGGACGAGGTGGTCGAGTTCGAGGGCAACCACCTGCGGTTTGTGGATACGGCCGGAATCCGGCGCAAGGGCAAGACTCACCTGATGGCCGAAAAAATGAGCGTGGTGATGGCACGCCGTCATCTAGAGGCCGCGGATGTGGCGCTGCTAGTGCTGGACGCGACCGATGGAGTGACCGGAGCGGACGCCACCATCGGCGGATATGCGCACGAGAGCGGGCGCAGCGTCATCATCGTGGTGAACAAGTGGGACGCGGTGACCACGGGCCGCACTGACGGCAAACCGCCGGCTGATCGCGAGATATTCGAGCAACAGTTGCGCACAGTGCTTAAGTATCTAAACTATGCGCCGGTGATTTTTCTCTCCGCGCTCGAAGGAACCGGCCCTGACGCCAAAAAGATGCTGCGCGTGTTGCACGAAGTGGTAGCTGTGGCCGCCGAGCGGCGCAAGCGCGTCTCCACCGGGCAGATGAATCGCTTCCTCGACAAGATCGACTTTCAGCGTGCGCCGGTGCCGATGGCCAAACGCCTTCGCATCTTCTATATGACGCAGGCCGCAGTTGCGCCGCCCACCTTTGTGCTCTTCACTGACCGCGACATCAAACTGCACTTCAGCTTCGAGCGATTCCTGGAGAATCAGATCCGCGAAGCCTTCGGTTTCAAAGGCACACCCATATGGTTCAAGGTGAAGGCGCGCAATGAGAAGAAGGACGAATGAAGGAAGGCCGCACGGCTCACCAGTTGAGCTTGATCGTCACTCGTTTCCCGCTTCGCTACGCTCGAGCGGACTATAATGACCGCGGTGTGCAAACACTTGATTCCGCGGTTTGAAAATGGCGGGGAGGAGTCGCAACATGAAGGGCAACGAAAAAGTGATTGCTGCGCTGAACAAGAGCCTGAGCGAAGAGTTGGAAGCGCTGAGCGTGTATTTTGTTCATGCCGAAATGTGTGAGAACTGGGAGTACGAGAAGCTCGCCAAGTACATC
>JBAPYY010000021.1:0-2304 GCA_049284975.1 Occallatibacter sp. | reverse complement strand
CCTTTTGGGTAGAGAGGCTGAAATTCTCTTGGAGGGTCCGGCTTACCTCGACCATGATCTGATCGGACCATTTCGGACGATAGAGACGCGGACCAGCCGCAAGCCGCAGCAGCGTGTCCGCGAGCGGCATGGGAACAAGAACACAGGCATCCAAGAGAACGGCAAAAACACCTTTCACTCGTCCGCGCCGCCTTCCGGGAATACATTCCGTTCATACATACCGGCTTCAAACGCATCACGCGCCAGCAGGTCTAACGAGGCGAGACGTTCTGCATCGCGCTTCTTTGCGAATGCCAGGACATCGCGAAGGTAAACGCGGCGCTGGTTGCCAACCCGGTGATGGGCCATTAAACCAGCCTCAAGCTGCTTGATGAAGAAGGGGCGCGACATCCCGAGGACGTCAGCCGCGCGCTGTGTCGTAATCGCCTGGTTGTCGGGAACGAGCGTAATGGCTTGGCCGTGGGACATGAAGCCAACCGCCGTCCTAAGAACCTCGAAGACAGTGCCGGGAAGTTCGATCCGTTCCCCGGCGGAAGTGACGAAAGCAGGCACACCCCGATGCAATACCCGTTCAAGGGCCTGTACCTGTTGCTGCTCAGAATCAGGGAGTGTGATCGGTTTTTTCGCTGCAATGGCCATAGTGTTTACAGGTTAGCATGTACTCGAAATACTCGCAATGCGCGAAATAGTCGAAATGCGTTCATTCTGCCGACTCGGGGATTTATTGACGACAGAAACGCAATTTCGTGGGTTCGATAAGGGTTCGATAAGCGTTCCTCAGGGTTCCAAAACGTCCTTTTGATGGCCAACCGTGCTCTTTAGTTTCAATCAGTTACGTCCGACGGGGTCTCTTTCACGGCGATAACACGGGTTCAAATCCCGTCGGGGACGCCAAACAAAATAAAGAGAATTAGAGAAAGCGCGTTCGATCAACTCCAGGCGATTGTTGCACTTCCGACGACGGCGCTCACCTTCCACGCCGCCCGACACGACGCTCACGCTGGTACAAAATATCGGGCAGACCACCACCTCCTGATTGAAATCCGCATCAGAATTCCCCAGGGGGGACAGTAATCCTCTCGAATATTCGTTAGGCTCTCTATCAAAAACAAAAATCGTATATAGCCGACACCGTCGGCGATGGGCACGGCAGTTGGAAGATGCGGCTGGAATATCGTGGAACGGTCGTGCCGATGAGCTTCGCCGCTCGATGCATGGGGAAATTCGCATGACACCCAGGGTTCACCTCAGGAACAATACTCCACTTCCTATTTCTGTAAATGCATTCAACAAAGGCTTACGCAATCTGCCCAAATGGGTGGGCGCGCTGGCGGCCTGCCTCCTTCTGCTGGCGATCAGCGGCTGCAACGCAACGCTTTTTTCAACAAAAACAACAACCGATCCTGCTTTCTCGAACTTCACCGGCAATTGGGTGCTTCAGTTCACTCCAACTTCCGGACCAACGGAATTCACGCAGCTTTCCGGCTTTATCAACGACATAGGCGGCCCACAACTTTGGGCCACGGCGGCGTTTCAAGGCACTCTCCAGGACTGTTTTGCCGGTCAGACATTCACTCCGTGGTACGGCAATATTAATGGCACTGCCATGAATCTCTATTCTTTCCTGATCACGGGCGAAATGCTCACCGCCACCGCGACCTCCAATGCCGACTTCACGCAGTTCACGGGAAACTATACCCTGGGTGGTCCGTGCGCAGACGGCGAAACCGGCACCGTGGTGGGTACGCACTACGAGACTTTGACCGGCACTTATTCAGGTTCTCTCAGCTCAGACGCGGGACAGAGTCTGCAACTGGATCTTACCCAGAACACGGTCGCTACCGGCAACGGCACATTCTTCGTCACAGGCTCCGCCAAGCTGCAAGGCTTCAGTTGCTTTTCCTCGGCAACTATCGCGTCGTATGCGGGAACTGTCGTCGGCAGCAACGTGCAACTTCAGTTCACTACGAATGAATCGCCGTCGTCGACTTTAACCATTTCCGGCGCGATCGATCCCACCGCGGATACTCTCACCGCGAATTCCATTCAAGTGAGCGGCGGCGAGTGCTCGGGAAGCCTCGGCGGCGCGTCGCTAACGCGCCAGTCAAATTGAACTCTAAAGGGGGCGTCCCAGTGATAGATCTATTCAGCCACCAGCACCCACAACAGGAGAAAGATACAGGTATGCAATTCAGAACCGTCGCCGGGAAGAAACTTCGATTCTCTGCCGTGACTCTCTCTGCGCTCGCATTCGGAGCCGCAGTCTTGATCGGGTGCTCGCGTGGCAGCGGCTCAGGCTCAGGC
>JBAPYY010000020.1:0-5429 GCA_049284975.1 Occallatibacter sp. | reverse complement strand
GAACTTGCTTTTGAATTTGGGAATCAGCGTCATGGGCTTGGCGTTGAGGTTGTTCAGGTCGAAGACCAGCAATGCCGGCCGCGCATCTTCCGGAGCGTCGCAGATGCGATCGACGGCCTCCTTGTCGCCCTTCACGAATTCCACCTTCACGCCGATTTTGCGCGCCGTCTCCTGAATCTTGGCCAGGAAGAACAGATCCTCAATAAAGCAGTAGATGCGCGTGGGAGCGTCCTGGCGCACGGGCGCCGCAGCTTGTCCCGCATAAACATCGGGATAATACCCGCTGCTATGGCCGTTGCCGGCGGTGGGAATGGTGGAGGGAGGGCCGTCGGCCACATTGCCGTTCATTGCGCGATAGCTGTGGTCCATGGGCCCCACAAAGGCGCGGGGGCCTTTTTGCCGCCCCTTGCGCTTGCCTTGCCCGCCGTTGGCGTTGTTGCCCGGCTGCGCCTGCGGAGCCTGGTTCTTCTGGAAGAACTTCTTTTTTCGGCTCTGGTGCTGATGCGGAGGCCGCTGCGAAGACGGTTGCCGTGGCGCCTGCGGCTGGCTCTGCGCCTGGGGCTGGCCTTGCGCTGGCTGCGCGGCATGGCCGGACTTGTTCTTGCGCCGGCGCCGGCGACGCCGGTGCCCTTGCGTCTGCACCTGACCGTTGTCAGGAGGAGGCCCCTGTTCAAGCTGGGGCTCGGTCGGTTCTGTTGTCATGATGCGTTTGCTTCCTGGTGCGTTGGTGCGTTGCGGTGCGCGTGCTGCCTACTCGGATCGAACTCGATTGCCGGCAATTCCTCCGCAGAGGATGCGCGGCAGTTCCGCGGCAGCATGCAGCCTTCATCAAAAGCGGGGTTGCGCGCCAAATCGGTGCCTGCAGCCATTTCGGCTAAGCCGGATTACGGCCGGCAGACGCCCCCCGATGTGCGTCCTTCCACCACTCGACCCTCTGTGAAAATGCGCTTGCCGCTTCTCTGGCGGGAGTCGTTCATCGGCTCTATCCGCCCGCCGGTATCGATCCCGGCGCGGCTGCTGCTTTTCTCAGGCGATGCCATTTCCTACGCGAGCCATCATTGCGCACAGTCCAATCTGAACGGTCCCGAACTGTTTTGGCGATGTTTCGATGCTCAACGGCGAGCTTGCTCTACCCGTGCTTTGGGTGGCCCGCGTCAGCCGCTCAATAGGCAACTTTGATACTACAGCGAAGCCGGATCACTGGCAAGTGGCCGAATCAGGGATGACGTCTGGGGGTTGCGTGAACAGCCTACGAGGGGAATTGCCCCGGATCGCGCCGGTTTGTGACCCCGATACGTGAAAAACGCCACCCAACTTATGGGTGGCGTCCTGTCCCCGAGGGCTTACGCTGGTCACTGGCCTCCCAGCGGAATGTGTGCGGCTGCTATCCGCCGCTCTTATTTCGGGCTTCCCGGCTGGCTTATTCCCTTTTCAGGGCCGCTCATAGGCGGTTGCTCGTGCCGGGTACCCTATATTACTTCGGCTCGCTGGGCCTACCTTGCAGCGGCCTACATGATCACTGGCACTCTTCTAATAGCAATCGACAGGCCGTTTGTGGCTCATTGAATATGAAAGAGTTACCTTAGTTTGGAAATGTTACTTTGTAGATTCCGGGAGTTTTCTGCTGAATTTATCCCAAAAAATGTATTTGAAGTCCGTGGAGCTAACGCTGGCAATTCGGACAATAGTGCGTCCCGCGCCCGGCCAACTCGATGCGCCGGATCGCCGCTTCGCAATGGCGGCAGGGCTCACCGGTGCGCTGATAGACGCAGTGTTCCAGTTGGAAGAAGCCGCGCTCTCCGTCGGCGTCCACATAATCCGAGACTGACGAGCCGCCCAGCCGGATGGCATGTTCAAGAATCTGGCGCAGTGCCAGGCGCAGCCGCTCAAGCTCGGCCGAGGTCAGACGGTTGGTCCGCCGTCGCGGCGCGATTCCGGCCTGAAATAAACTCTCGTCGGCGTAGATATTGCCCACCCCCGCAAGGAGGGTCTGATTCAGCAGCGCCGCCTTGATCGGCATGCGCCGGTTGTGAAAAATCGCAGCAAATTCACCCGCGCCGATGGCCAGCGGTTCGGCTCCGGGCGCTTCGAATGCGGAGCCGCCGCGGTGCAAATCGCGAAACTCAAGCCGGCCGAAGCGCCGCGGATCGACAAAGCGCAGCTCTCGCCCGCTGGCCAGTTCCAGCCGCGCGTGGGTGTGCGGCGCCACGGGTGCATCTGGTGCCGTGACGAGAAGCCGGCCGGTCATGCCCAGATGCACGATCCATTGCGCATCCGGCGCGCCTGCCAGATTTGCGTCCTTTGGGCCGTCCCTCGTTTTGGTCGGATGATCTTTCGCGCTCAGCTCTAAGACAATGTGCTTGCCCGTGCGGTGAGCATCGAGAATTGTGCGCCCGGCAAGGCCCTTGGCCTGCCGCGCCGGCGGAGTCTTGAAGGTTTGTGGACGGCTGGCGAACCAAGCCTGCACGATGCGATCGCCGCGCACGCGCTTGTTCACGCCGCGCGCGATCGTTTCCACCTCAGGCAACTCGGGCATCGCTTTATTGTAGCCGCGATCAGTCCTCAGAGCTCCCCGAGGAATTACGGAAAGGCGTCTCAATGCGTTGATGAGCGGCAATACCACATCGATGACAAACAAATGACAAGTTGTCGAATGACCTGTTATAAACTGCTACTCAAAGATTTCTTCTTCCCCTGCCCACGAGAGCGATAACAATCGATTCTGCCCACTAGTCTCCTAAGAGAGTGCACAGTGGAGCGAATGGGCTCCTGTTGATTCACCTTGCTTGAGTCCGTCTTCTTGCTTTGGATTTGGTATCTCCCCACTACCCGTCCATCGATGACAAGGAGACTTAATGCGCAGGCTCAAACATTGCATCCGCTTCGCCACACTCAGTGCTATCGCACTAGCAGCGCTCGCGGGCGCACCTTCTTCCGGCTTTGCCCAAACTTTCACGATCACGCCTCCGTCACCGGGATGCCAGCTTCTGAGCGCTCCTGCCGGGACGGTTCCCGCGTTCTGCGATACCTTCGACAAACCCGAAGGAACTGGCAATCGTTCCGGCGCCTTGAACGGTACGGTATGGGGAGTTTCCCGGTATTTCGGCGGCGCTAACACGGGTCAGGGTATTTATTACGATGTATCGCCCACCGCAATTCAGTTATGCGGTACGACCTACTCGGTAATCGATCCGAATGACGTTCAAATCTGCGACGGGCAACTCGTCGAGGCGCAGTTCGATCAGACCACCGTAACCTCGTTGGCCATGTATCCGAAGCAGCCATTCGATATCTCGAATGGCCGCACAGGAACCATCGCGTTCGACGTCAGCGACGATAGCCATGGCACGCATAGCGTGTGGCCGGAGTTGTGGTTTGTCGATAAACCGGTGCCTACCCCGTTCGTCCATGACACATCTCTGATATCGGTTCCCGCGAATGGTTTCGGCGTTCGTTTCGCTTTAACCTGTCCGGCAAACTCGGGCGGATGCGGTGCGCGCGGCTTCTGTCCGGAGTATTCGCAAAGCGTTCCGGTCGTTACGGTCGACGCGGCGTTTATTGTTAATAACTATGTAGAAACGGAAGCTGACGCTTTCCCGAGTTCCACCCCGGCCCCCGGCGCGGTCACGGTTACTCCAGTCGATTGCGTGCAGGGCTCCTCCGGTCCGGGCAACATGAATCATTTTGAGCTGCGCGTCTCTCAAAATGAAATCGATGTCTATGGCATCGATGCCGGCGCGACCGGACCCCTGAAGGAGATAGCGGTCATTACCAACGCGGGACTCACCATCACGACCGGCCTCCTCTTTATGGAGGACAACCACTACAACGCGAACAAGACCAGCAACGGCCAGGGAACCCATACGTTCACCTGGGACAACTTCGCGTTTGACGGCCCGGTGCTGCCGCGCGACTTAGCCTTCGACGTGCTGGATCGGCTTACGCCAGTCGGCTCCGGCTATCCCGGCCTGCTCAATATGGGATGGGGGTTTGGTGGATTCGACCAATCTCCTGCCCCACCCCCTCTGACCCTCACCGTGCCCGGCGTGTATAACGTTGCCGATGCAGCGGCCGCATTTCTTACCTTTAATTTTGAGGATTTCAACTACGCCAATCTGCAGGCTCCGGGCCCGTTCATCAGCTATAGCGTGAATAACGGCGCCACGCAGCTTGCTCCATTCCCATTCGGCCCCTGCGGCACCCAGAATGGCGGGCCCGCGTGCAGCAGCCAATACACGATTGCTGTGCCGGTAAACCTCACTGACCTGGCAGACGGCACGAATACCATCCAGTTCACGGGAACGGATGGCGGCGCGATTGAAAATGTCGACCTGATCCTGCACAGCGCTGCCGGCATTCCATGCACCACAAACTGCCCAACGCCTCTGCCATCGCCAACCATCACCATCACACCCTCTGCTTCGAACATTACCAACGCGCAGGGTCTGTCAGTAGCTGTAAGTGTCGCCGGCAGCGGATCGCCAGTCCCCACCGGCACCGTGACGCTCGCAGAAGTCGGCTTCGCCTCCGCACCCATCACTCTTAGCAACGGCAGCGCCACAATCACAATTCCTGCAGGATCGCTTCCTGCGGGCAACGATCTGCTGACGGTCAACTACTCCGGCGACAGCAACTATGCCTTTACCAGCAACAACAGCTCGGTGAATGTCAGCAGCGTCGCGCCGGTTGCCGGCAATGCTTCACTTCTAGTCTCGCCTTCCGCGTATCCAAGTATCACCACGTCAGATCCACTTACATTGCTCATCGACCTTTTTGGAAACGGGCCCCTGGCTCCGCTGACGGTCACCGGCACCGTGACTGTGACAGGAGGCGGCTATAACTCAGGGGCAGTGCCGCTCAGCGGTGGCGTGGCCACCATTTCCATTCCTCCAGGTGACTTAGCAGATGGAGCAGATTCCTTTGATGTCAATTACTCAGGCGACAGTAACTTTGCCGCTGCCGACTATACCAACACCGTCACCATCCAGGTTACGGGTCCGGGTGGCCCGCCGCCAACCATGACAACTCCAACCGTCACGGTCACGCCGTCTTCCATGAACATCACTACCACACTACCGTTGACAGTGGCTGTTGGCGTTGCCGGTAGCGGAAGCTCTGGTCTGGTTCCCACAGGCACAGTAACGCTTACGGGAGGTGGTCTTACTTCTCAAACCGTTACTCTCAACAACGTAGGCGGCGCCAGCTTTACGATTCCGGCAGGGGCATTGGCGGTCGGTTCCGATACGCTGACAGTGAGTTATTCAGGTGACAGTAACTACAACGCGACCAGCGGCACCAGCACGGTCACAGTTACGAGTGCAAATGGCCCGCCACCAACCAAGACGACGCCGACGGTGACCATCACGCCGTCTTCCATGAACATCACCACCACGCAGCCGCTTAAGGTGGCCGTTGGCGTGGCGGGAAGC
>JBAPYY010000019.1:0-3670 GCA_049284975.1 Occallatibacter sp. | reverse complement strand
TCAAGATCAAGGCGAAGACAGTGGTCAAGTTCCGCGTGGCGAAGGCTGCCAAGGACGTGATCGCGCCTGCAAAGAAGTAGTTCACCGCGAAGGGCGGAAAAGAAGCCGTCCCCCAAACTGCAGACGGCAAACGGGGAGGAGCCTTGATTGGCTCCTCCCCGTTGTCTTTTTATTGGGTGGAATCTGCCGGCACGAACGCACGCGCGATGAGAGAAACGCCGAAGCTGACAATGATGCAGCGGATCATGAGCCAGTTGTTATAGCTCCAGGAAAAGAAGGCCAGGGTAACGAAGACGCCGATGGGGTTGATCTCGGTAATGATTGCGCGCAGCCACTGCGGCTTGCGGCCGCTGGGAGCGGGGCCGGCGCGCGAGATCATGGCGCGCAGATGCGGAAAGATGCGTGGAACCGCATGCTGGTAGTCGATGTAAGGCTGGCCAAGCTGGTGCGTGAGGAACGCTTCTTCGCCGAGAATCAAGCGCATCTGAAAAACCGCGACAAGAACAGCAGCAAAGAGCGCGCCGGTGGGCGGCATCAAAAAGGCCATTGCCGCGCACATGCACCATCCGCCCAGATAAAGCGGATTACGCATGTAGCGATACGGCCAGTCGGCCATCACCGTGCCGGCCTGCATCTGCGCGTGTTGGACGGTGCCGTACCCTAGGCAAGCTGTTCCCCAGACGCGGAGCAGTGCGCCTTTGGCGGCAATGAGCGCTGCCAAGGCAATCATCAGCGGCACAGCCAGGGCGAAGTGGACCAGGCCCATACGAGTCAGCTCGATTGCCAGCCACTCCCACAATGGAACGCGGCGGCCAAAGCCCCAGATCTCAATCCACGGCGCCCAGAAGCCCAAAACTACGATCACGGTCATGATGATCATGCGCAGGCGAAACTCTATCTTCGTTGCTCCCATTGGTTTCTCCCTGTTGCCGGAGTTTATCATTCCCGTGTGATAGGCTGGCGCATGGAGGCGATGTGCCGTCTCCACGTGGAGGTTTTTCATGTTCATGCGAACTTTTGTTTTGGCTGCTATGGCTGCAGCTGCAATGCCCATAGCTGCTCAAACTTCCGCTGCTGAAGCTAATCTTGCCGCATCTGCTGAGCGGCAGTTGCCGGCTCTCACCGAGACTTACAAACATCTGCACCGCAATCCGGAGCTCTCAGGCCACGAGGAACAGACCGCGACGTTTGTGGCTGGCGAGTTGCGCAAGCTTGGCTATACGGTGACCGAGCATGTGGGCAAGTACGATGATGGCACGCAGGCATTGGGCGTGGTGGCAGTGATGGAGAATGGCGCGGGGCCGCGGCTGATGATGCGCACGGAACTGGACGCATTGCCGGTGGAGGAAAAGACAGGCCTCGATTTCGCAAGCCACGTGAAGACCGTGAATGCGCAGGGCCAGCAGGTGAGCGTGATGCACGCCTGCGGCCACGATCTGCACATGACGGTTCTGCTGGGCGCGGCGCGCGAGCTGGCTGAGCGCAAGAGCGAGTGGCACGGGACGCTGATGCTGATTGGACAACCGGCAGAGGAGTCCATAGGAGGCGCCAAGGCGATGCTGGCTGACCACATGTACGAGCGCTTCGGCCGGCCCGACTTTGTAATCTCCGAGCATGATATGAACGACGTGGCTGCCGGCTCGATTGCCATCAAGGGCGGGCCGCTGCTGGCCAGCGCTACCACGATCAGCGTGACTATCCGCGGCGTCGGCGGACATGGCTCGGCGCCGCAGTCCGGCAAAGACCCCATCGTGCTGGCCTCTGAATTTGTGCTCGTGGCGCAAACCATCGTCAGCCGGCAAATCGATCCGCAACAGCCGGCTGTGTTGACGGTGGGCACCATTCACGGCGGTACGCGAAGCAATATCATTCCCGACGAGGTAATGCTGGGTCTCACTTTGCGCACTTACTCGTCAGCGGTTCGGGACCAGATTCTGGCCGATTTGCGTCGCACCGCCAATGGACTGGCGGAGGCCTACGGCATTCCCGCGGATCGGATGCCGTCTGTCGAAGTTACGGAGAGTACACCCGCGACGCTCTGCGATCCGGCGCTGGCGGAGCGGCTTCGCGCTGCCGCGACAGCGGTGCTGGGCAAGGACCACGTTTTGGAGGCTCGCGCTGTGATGGGGAGCGAAGATGTGGGATTATTTTCGCTCGATGGGAAGATTCCCGCCGTTATGTATTGGCTTGGCGCAGCCGACGCAAACAAGCTGGAAGAGAGCCTTAAATCGGGCGTACCTCTGCCAAGCCTTCACTCTGCGCTGTTTGCGCCTGTTTACGAGCCGGCCATCAAAACCGGAGTGACGGCGATGACGGCGATGGCGCTGGACCTGCTGAAGTAGGCTCAGCACGACGGGGTTGACTTCGCAGCGTGAAGGCGCGTGAGAGCCTCTACGCCAATTCGGTAAAGGCTATAGCGAATGATGGCTAGTGTGAACACAAATCCAGAGTTGACGGCGGACACCATCGTTGCCGTCTCGACGCCGCCGGGGCGCGGAGGCATCGGGATTGTGCGGCTCAGCGGCCCCGAGGCTGCGTCGATCGCGATTCAGTTGGTGCGGCTGCGGCAGCCGCTTGAGCACGCGCGGGCGCGACTGGCCGATGTGGTGGATGCGGATGACGATCTCGACGCGGCGGATTCCACCGTCGATGAAGGCCGCATTGATGAAGCGGTAGTCACGTTTTTTGGCGCGCCGCATTCTTATACCTCCGAAGATATCGTTGAAATCGCAGCGCACGGCTCGCCGGTGGTGCTGGAGTTGCTGCTGGGTCGCGCTCTGAAGCTTGGAGCGCGGCTTGCCCGGCCAGGGGAATTTACTGAGCGAGCTTTTCTATCGGGCAAACTCGATTTGACCCAGGCCGAGGCGGTGCGCGATCTGATTGAGGCGCAGACGCTCACGCAGGCACGTCAGGCGGCAAGCCAGATGGGTGGAGCGCTGAGCCGGCGCGTTGGGCCTGTGAAGCAGGGATTGGTAGAGCTGATAGCGCTGCTCGAAGCCGGCATTGATTTTGCCGAGGACGATATAGAGGTTACGCCGGGAGCCGAGATTGCGCGCCGCATCGACGAATTGACGCCGCCGCTCAGCGCGCTGCAATCGTCGTTTGCGCGCGGACGCATTGTTCACGACGGCTTGACGCTGGCAATTGTGGGACGGCCCAACGTGGGCAAGAGCTCGCTCTTCAATTGCCTTGTGGAGCGCGACCGCGCAATTGTGACCGCGACCCCGGGCACCACTCGCGACACGGTGAGCGAGCGGATTTCTCTCGAAGGCATTCCGCTGGAACTTGTGGACACGGCGGGGCTGCGCGAAGGGCTGCACGGAAGCCTGGAGGAGGCCGAGCAGTTGGGCATTCGCCGCAGCCGCGAGGCGTTGGCTGACGCTGCGCTGGTGGTGGTGGTGTTGGATGCGACTGAGCCGCTGAATGACGAAGAACACAGGCTGCTGGCCGCTGTCGAGGGACGGCCCGCACTGGTAGCCGTGAACAAGAGCGACCTGATTGTAGCCGGCCACCCGCCGCACGATTGCGCAGGGCTGCCGACGCTTGCAACCTCGGCGCTGACCGGTGATGGAATTGCGGAGTTGCGCGAACGCATTCTCGAGCTGGCCACCGGCGGAGCCGCAGCCGAGCCGGGCATGTTAACCAGCCTGCGTCACAAGCAAGCTGTCAC
>JBAPYY010000018.1:0-16962 GCA_049284975.1 Occallatibacter sp. | reverse complement strand
GCGAAGCCCCGCCGCCATATCTCCATGTTTGATCCAAGTTCTTTCTTAGCCCGAAAAGAGAATCCGCCTTTAATAAGTTGAATCGCCCTTTCAAGCGCAATCACCGGCGTGATCAACAAATGAAAATGATCGGGCATCAAAACAAATTCGTGCAAGAAATAGGAATCGCCGCGGTGCGAGAGTAGCGTTTTGAAAAAAAGACGTACCCACGATTCCACGTTGAAAAGCGCGCGACGTTCCCACGTATCGGAGGTGACGAAGTAGGTTTGCGCGTTGTTCGTTGCATGCTCGCGTGCGGGTTTCAAAATCATCCCTCAGGGGCTAAAGCCCGGTTTCTGTTGCTTTTCTTGGCGGCACGACTAAAGTCGTGCCCTTTCAAAGCCCTTCAATAAACTGGACTATTCGAACTTCCCGTTGTTCCAGCGAACAGAATGCTCGAATCGTCTCTTGTTGGTCCAGATCGGCGAGCAATCATCCATGCAAGCCTGAGGTCCAAGCATCACGTGCAGGCGGCTTGAGTGCAATAGTGTCGGAAGATTCAAGCCCACGATCATATGGTCGCCGGCCGCTGAGAATCCTTTAGCGTCGACACGGAACCAATAGCTGCCGTCGAGACGGCCGAGGTTGAACCGGCCGAGTGAATCGGTCCTGGTTTCCTTAATCGCTGTTCCATCCGTCGCAGACACCAAGTAGACTCGTGCATTGCCAACCGGCCTGCCCATGCGGTCTGTTACCAAGCCTTGCACACTGGCAAGATGGAGGGTTCTTATCTCAATCTGCGCTGCCAACGGGGCAGCAATCGTCAACCACATTGCCAGGCAAACCAGGAATCCACTTCCCAAAGAACAGCGGAGCCGGGGCCCCGCTGCGGTTGCACAAATCTTCTTCATTGTTGCTGAGGTATTCATCCCTTCCACTCCTCCATCATCCGCCGGAAGTCGTGGAACAGGTAGTTCGAGTCATGGGGTCCGGGAGCGGCTTCGGGGTGGTACTGGACAGTGAACAAGGGCAGCGTCCGGTGGCGCATGCCTTCCAGCGTCTGATCGTTCAGATCCACATGGGTCAGCTCCACTTCGTTGGCGTTGATCGAGTCGGGATCGACAGCATAGTTGTGGTTGTGGGCCGTGATCTCCACCTTGCCCGTCGCGTTGTTTTTGACCGGATGGTTGCCGCCGTGGTGGCCAAACTTGAGCTTGTAGGTTTTGCCTCCCAGCGCGAGGCCGGTGAGTTGATGGCCTAAACAAATCCCAAAAACCGGCACGCGGCCCATGAATTTGCGAATCGCGTGCACCGCGTAATCCACAGGCTCGGGATCGCCGGGGCCGTTCGAAAGGAAGACGCCGTCGGGCGTCAGCTCGAAAACATCCTCGGCGCTAGTCTCTGCCGGAACCACAGTTACCCGGCAGCCTTCTCGGACTAACATTCTTAGAATGTTGAGTTTGATGCCGAAATCGTAGGCGACCACATGGAGGTTCGTTGTCTCCCACCCTTGCCGCGAAGAAGCCGCGCCAAGGATGGGGCACCCAGCATTTTCCTTTTGGATGAATCCGGGAGGCAACAAAGCGTCCCCCGTCTGGTTGCGGCTGTCGGTCGCGTCAAAGGTAAAGATTGACTTGGTCGAGACCACGCGCGCCAGATCGGTCCCGTCCATCTTGCGAATATTATTGGCCTTTTGCACCAGGATTTCGGGGTCGGAAACTTCAGTCGAAATCACGCCGCGCTTTACGCCGTAAGTGCGCAGGTGGCGAACCAGGGCGCGGGTGTCAATCTCAGCTAGCACTGGAACCGCGTAGCGCTCCATGTACTCGTCGGTGACACGCTCGGAACGCCAGTTCGAACTGATGGGCGAGAACTCGCGGACGATCAAGCCCTCGATGTAAGGTTTGGCCGACTCGTTGTCTGCCTGATTGGTGCCGTAGTTGCCGATCTGGGGGTTGGTGAGGACGACAATTTGCCCAGCATAGGAAGGATCGGTCGCGATCTCCTGATAACCGGTAAGGGAAGTATTGAAAACGACTTCGCCCTGGCATTCTCCTGGAGCGCCATAGCCGTGACCACGATAGATGCTCCCGTCTTCGAGCGCTAGAATCGCCTGCATCGCCTCTCCGAGGGATAGATTTTATCGATTCGCACAGATCCGCGCTATCCTCTTTATTATCAGCATCTCAGTCTTGCCAAGACCAGTTTTGCTGAAAAAATGCAGAAAGACCAGCGCATCTCATGTCATCTTCGGAACCGATTTCCTCACTAACTATATCAGTCTTTGCGTGACATTCTGCCGATTGTTCCAAAGGGGATGACTCTCAACGGGAGCGCTGCAAATGCCGCAAGCGCTATACATACAGGCGGGAAGCAAAACATAAAGCTTCCCGGCCGAAACGCGCTCGTGGGAGCAAGCAATTCGCTGCAACGATCGGATTAGCGTTACGAATCCTACTGCGCCCGCGAATATCAAGCGTTTGAGGAGAATACGTCTTGGAGGGGATGCCGTAAAATCAGACAAACGCCGTGAACTGGCAAGCAAATTCTATATGCCGTCCATAGAAAAGCCCGTGAAAAAGAGCCCGCGGCGCCGCAGCAATGCTGTGACCATGCACGAAGTTGCCAGATACGTTGGCGTCTCGCCCATGACCGTGTCGCGCGTACTAAGCGGCGACGCAATTGTCAGGACAGAGACGCGGGAGCGAGTTCAGGCAGCGATACTGCGGCTCGGATATTCACCGGACGTGGCCGCCCGCAACCTGGCTAAGGCTTCCACAGTCCAAATAGGGCTGGTATATAACAACCCGAGCTCTGCTTATCTGAACGAACTGCTCATCGGTGTATTGGAGCAAAGCAGCCACAAAGGATGCAAGGTTGTTTTGGAAAGATGCGGGATTCGCGGCGAGCGGGCTGCAATTAAGAAACTGCTTGGCGATGGCGTCAACGGAATCATCCTTCCTCCTCCTTTGTCCGATTCCAGGGTTGCGTTGGAAACACTTCGGGCAAAGAAAGTTCCCTTCATCGCGGTGGCGACAGGGCGGCCAGTGGAGGAAGGGTTATCGGTCTGCATTAACGATTTTGAGGCTGCGGCTGCCATGACGCGCTATCTATTATCTCTTGGCCATCGAAATCTGGGTTTCATCATTGGCGCGCCAAATCAGACGGTGAGTGCTCAACGCTATGAAGGGTTTAAGGCTGCGCTGAGCGACGCCGGGCTAAAATTGCGCCCGGAATGGGTGAAACACGGGTCCTTCAGCTACCGGTCGGGTTTGATAGCGGCGGAGCAATTGCTCACAGCAGCCAAACGGCCGAGCGCCATTTTTGCAAGCAACGATGACATGGCGGCCGCGGCCATTGCGGTTGCTCATCGTCTGCAGATTGACGTTCCCTCCGAACTGATGATTGCCGGTTTCGACGATACGCCCCTGGCCACCACAATATGGCCCAGACTCACCACAGTGCGACAACCGATTGCAGCGATGGCCCAGAAGGCCGTGGAACTGCTGTTGGAGGAGGTTCGCCAGCGCCGCCACAACCGGACTCTTGCCCCAGTTCAGCACATTCTGAAGTTCTCGCTGGTGAAACGGGAATCCACCGCGGCTTGCCCACGGAAGGCATGATTTCTTCGACCGGGGCCGGTAATGAATTGCGCGGCGTTACCGATTCCTAATAAATAAAGGGTAAGCGCCGGTGTCTTTTTGCTTGCGATTTGTTAGCGCTACCATATAGGATTATCTCCTCAATGGGGGTAGTGTTTTTCGGGGCCTGCGCACCGTGGCTGCCATAAGGTTAAGATCTTTCGACTGGGCAGGTTATTTGCCAAGATGTCTGCTTTGAATGGGGGTATGCCAGGTGTTTCTAGGAATCGACATAGGAACTTCAAGCGTTAAGGCCTTGCTCGTTGGTGAAAACGAAAAGGTCGTAGCGCAGGCGTCGTCGCCGCTGACAGTGGACCGGCCGAAGCCGCTTTTTTCCGAGCAGGATCCGGAGGCATGGTGGCAAGCGACAGTGAGCGCAATTGGAAATCTGCCTGCGGAATTGCGCAGCGCTGTGCGAGCCATTGGACTGAGCGGGCAAATGCATGGCGCAACTCTGCTGGATAAGTTCGACCATCCGCTGCGTCCCGCAATTCTTTGGAATGACGGCCGTTCGGCTCAGGAATGCATTGAGCTGGAGGGCTTGGAGCCCCGTGCGCGCAGCATTACGGGCAACATCGTAATGCCTGGTTTCACCGCGCCGAAGCTACTTTGGGTCAAGCACAACGAACCGGAGATCTTTCGTCGAACGACAAGCGTGCTGCTGCCAAAAGATTACGTGCGGCTGAAATTGACCGGCGAAAAAGTCAGCGAGATGTCGGACGCGTCGGGGACCTCATGGCTGGATGTGGCCAAGCGCGATTGGTCGGACGAGATGCTAGGCGCAACTGGGCTCGATCGATCGCACATGACGCGGCTGGTCGAGGGCACTGCGCCTTCAGGATCAGTGTGCAAGGAGGCTGCCGGTCTGTTGCAGTTGCCTCGTGTCGTGGTTGCAGGCGGCGGAGGCGACAATGCGGCCAGCGCGGTGGGCATGGGCGTTGTTAAACCCGGCCAGGCATTTCTCTCGCTTGGGACCTCCGGCGTTTTGTTTGTTGCGACCGACCGGTTTCGGCCCAATCCCAGCAAGGCGGCGCACGCTTTTTGTCATTGCATTCCAAACCGTTGGCATCAGATGGCCGTAATCCTGAGCGCTGCCAGCGCGCTCGATTGGGTGGTGCGGCTAACCGGAAGATCGAGTGCGCAAGATCTGCTCTCTCTAGCGCAGGCTAGAGGACTGCATCCAGGAGCACCGTTCTTCCTGCCGTATCTGTCAGGAGAACGCACCCCACATAACGACCCGTACAGTCGCGGCGTCTTCTTTGGAATGACTCCCGATACCACAAATGCTGACCTTGCAGTAGCGGTGCTTGAAGGGGTTGCGTTCGCTTTTGCGGACGGCTTGGAAGTGCTTGTCGAAGGTGGCGGAGAGATCGGCGAAATCAGCGTCACGGGCGGCGGTGCGCGGTCTTTGTTCTGGGGCCAACTGATCGCAGCGGCGCTTAATCGTCCTCTCACTTATCGGCAGGGAGGAGAAGTCGGAGCGGCCTTCGGAGCGGCGCGCCTGGCACGTATGGCCGTCACCGGCGAAGCTCCGGAGAGCAGTTGCCCGGCGCCTGCGGTTACGCACATCGTCGAGCCGGAGAGCGAACTTTCAAAACTATTTGCCGATCGCCGGCCAATCTTTACGCAGTTGTATCGCGACCTAAAAAATACGTTCAAGGAGTTTTCAAAATGAGTTTGTTTTCAGAGATTGAACCGATTCGTTACGAAGGTCCAGAGACCACCAACGAATTTGCTTTTCGTGTGTACGACAAGGACCGCATCGTCCTCGGCAAACGAATGGAGGACTGGCTGCGTCTTACCGTCTGTTATTGGCACTCCTTCAGTTGGCCCGGCGCGGATATGTTCGGCGGCGGCACGCTGCCAAGGCCCTGGTTGGGTGAACACGTAACACAAGCCATGGCCGAAGAGAAGCTGAATGCCGCCTTCGATTTCTTCACCCGCCTTGGCACACCTTACTTCGCCTTTCATGACGCGGACGTAATGGCGTCGGCGGAAACACTGAGGGAGCACGAAAAGAGTCTTCGCCAGATTGAAGCCCGCATGGCGGAAAAGATGGCTGCGAGCGGCGTCAAACTGCTTTGGGGCACAGCGAATCTCTTCAGTCATCCGCGGTACGCGGCGGGCGCGGCAACCAGTCCTGACCCGGAAGCATTCGCGTGGGCGGCGGCGCAGGTTCGATTCTGCATGGAAACCACGCAGCGCCTCAAGGGAGAGAATTATGTTCTTTGGGGCGGTCGCGAGGGATACGACACACTGTTGAACACCGACATGAGTCGCGAGCTGGATCATTATGGCCGCTTCCTTTCCATGGTGGTCGAACATAAGCACCGCATCGGATTCAAGGGAACCATTCTGATTGAGCCGAAGCCTTTTGAACCAACCAAGCACCAGTATGATCGCGACACTGCGGCCGTCTTTGCCTTTCTGCAACGCTATGGGTTGACGAAGGAAGTCAAGGTCAACATCGAAGTCAACCACGCAACTTTGGCGGGCCTGGATTTCGAACACGAAATTGCCGCCGCACGGACCTACGGAATCTTTGGATCCCTGGACATCAACCGCGGCGATCCACGCAACGGGTGGGACACCGATCAATTTCCGAACAACGCGCAAGAATTAGCGCCCGCCTTGCTCCAGGTGATTGAGAACGGAGGAATAGGAACCGGAGGGTTTAATTTTGATGCCAAGCTTCGCCGGCAGTCGGTTGACCCGGCGGATCTTTATCTGGCCCATATTGGCGGAATCGACACTCTGGCACGCGCGCTGCTCACGGCTGCCGACATTGTTCAAGAAGGCGCGCTCAAGCATTTGCGCGAAGAACGCTACAAGGGATGGGGCGTCAAACTTGGACAGCGCATTGAGGGCGGCGAGTTTACGCTAGGCAGTCTCAGCGATTACGCACTCGAAAGCCAGCTAAATCCCAAGCCTCAATCGGGCCGGCAGGAATTTGCCGAGAGCCTGATCGCCAAGCACGCGAAGCACTAGAATTAGCAGACGACTGAAATGACTTCTATCGAGCGAAGAATACGGCCTGTGCGCGCTCGTCTGGAGCATTGGCCAAGAACAGGTGGACATCTAAGTAAACTGCCCAAAGCAAAATAGTCCGGCCGTTTCGAGCCGAGCCGCGCAATTCTTCTTCTTCGCGGCATCAATAACTTAGCAAAAAAAGCCCGCGCCGGAGTCCTTCTCAAACTCCGGCGCGGGTGGAAGCTAAACTAACAAAATCAACCAACTAGAAACTGAAGCGTCCGCCGAATTGCAGCGAGCGCGAACCTTGCGTTACTGAGGAACCAGGGCCAAAGCTGGTGATGTACCCGAAAGTTCCACCACCAACTGTCGCGCTCGGGTTGTTGTATAGCAACGCGTGATTAAAGATGTTGAACGCCTCGAAGCGGATTTGGAACTCGCTCTCACGATAAATGTGAAAGCCTTTGAAGAGGCTCGCGTTGAAAGCCGACGTGCCAGGTCCGCGGAATTGGTTGCGATGTGTGTTGGAAAAGACCAGTGAGGAGTTGGTTGGATTTCCTGCGAGGGTGGCCGCTGGTTCGACCGGGTTTGCGAACGACGCCGGATTGAACCAGGGCAAGCCTCCGGATACTCCAGTATCGCCAGGGGTTCTTTCGTGGCCGCCTAACTTCTGATAAGGCGCGATCAGTTGAGCATAGAGTGAACCTGTGCCTGGCGCGTTGAGAGTGTTGCTGGCGGCGACCACTGAGAATGGCTGTCCGCCGAAGTAGCTGTACTGGCCGTTCAGCTCGAAGCCGCCGATAACCTCGCTGAGCAAGCCCTGGTTCGCCCACATCTGGCCGTGTCCGAAGGGCAGGCTGTAGAGGCCCCAGATCTGCACGTTGTGCTTTACATCGAAGCCCGACGACGCCCGATTCATTTTGTAGTATGCCGGGTAGTTGAACACCGTCCCGCCCGCTCCAGTACCGGCGCCGTTATCTTCATAATCGAAGGCATGCCCATAGGTATAGACGAGGCCCAGTGAAGAGTTCTTGCCGGCGTTGCGCGTCAACTGCCCTTGCAGCGCGTTGTAATTCGCGCTGAAGATCGGCCCGTTCACGGTAACGCCGCCAGTGTTGTAGCATGCCATGTTCGTGGTGTTCGGTGCGCAATTGGCAACGTTGATGATCTCGTTGATGGCAAATCCGCCCACGCTGGAACAGGGCAGTCCGGTTCCTGTGGGGTTCAAGCCCGTGGATGGATTCACCTGGCCGTTGGGCATGCAAGGCGTGGTCAAGCTGGGCAGTGGCGCTGAGTTATAGGGACTGACTCCAGCCTGTTCGCGGACGAACAGATTGCCCACGTAACCGACGTTGGCGACGAACTGCTTGCCCATATCCCGCTGCACAAAGAGGTTCCAGCTCTCGATGTAGCCGCGGCGGAAATTCTGCCAGACGGAATTGGTGGACCCGGTAACTGGCAACGACGCAAAGCCGGAGGAATAGTTGGGAACGGCCGGAATGGGGATGCCGTAGGTGAGGGGCATGGCCGCACCGCCATTCGACGTATCCACCGCGATGGTTCCCGCACCGTTGTTTGAGTAATAGTTCGGCGCCAGGTCCATGGGGAACGCGTCGCGCATATAGCGCATGCTATCCGGATCGACGGTTATACCGGCACCGGTGCGAACTACTGTTTTGCTGTCAAGACGATACGCGATACCGGCGCGGGGAGCGAAGAATCCGGGCCCGACACTGACCCCAGCATTCTCAGGAAGGCCGTTCACTCCGCCCACTTCAACGTTGGAAGTTTGCGGCCGGTCAAAGCGCACAACATAGATGCCTGTGTGGTCGCGGTACGCCACCGGATACCTCTCGTAGCGCACGCCGTAGGTGAGCGTAAGTTTCGGAGTCACCGTCCACTGGTCCTGTGCATAGGCGCCAAGCTCCGTCCAGCGCAGCGAGTTGGGATCAAAGGTCTGCTGCGCTTTTTGAACTGCTGCTGTCGATGCGCTGCCGTTGGGAGTGCCTAGCAGGAAGTCGGCTAGATCGTTGTACGCGTTCGGGCTGCACGTGGCGCCGCCGCAGGACATACCGCCCGAGAACAGGAAGCCGCCGCGCACGTTCGAAACGCCGCCGCCGCTGGTCGGCTGGAAGTGGTTCAGGTCGAAATGATAGTAGGTGAAACCGTACTTGATTGAGTGCCTTCCCTTGATCCAGCTCACATTCACGTCGCCGGTGAACTGGTTGTCACGAAAAATGAACGGATTAGCGGTGTTGGAGTTGCCGATTGAGCTGAAGCTGGGGTTCGCCGTGGATGTGTTAAAGCTGAACAACGGCTGGCCGTAATAATCCGGATCATTCGAGTTGATATTTGTTCCCGGAATCTTCAATACGTTCAGGCCGTAGTCGCCCAGTGACAGATCGAGCGTGGATTGCGCGCCGGACCACTGGCGGGTGTAACCGAAGTCTGCATCGACTACCAATCTCGGGGAGATCACGTGGCTTACGCCCATGCCCACGTTCTGGATCAATCCGTGTCCCGCGCCCGGCTGACCGCCATCAAAGGTGCCGCCGCCCGCCGGCCCCAGTTCTTGTGGGTCGTTCACCTGGAACGGCTCTACGCTGTACTTGCCAAAGACCTGCGTGTTCTCGTTCGGAATGTAGGTGACCTTAGCGTCGTTGCTCGTGCGGTTATATGCGTATGTGGCCGCGCCGAAGTAGTCGTTCGCCATCAAGTTGTTGATCATGGTCGCGGTCGGCGTGCCGATCGATGTCGCGATGGTGCCCAAATTGGCGATCATCGTCGATGAGGCCGACGCAAGGCGGCCTGCGGGAATGGTGTTGACGTTGTTTCCTGTCTCGCCATATTCGGAAGTGAAGCTCGGCCGGCAACTGTAGTTAAGATACCCCGCGGTGTAGGTGAGTGTGGGACAGGAGGCCGTTGGAGTAAACGCACTGACCCAAGCCGCCGTCGGCTGAGGATCGTACAGCGTCGTCTTCGAAGCCGCTTCAGAGAAGTTGCCTGCAATCATGTTGGCATCAGGCACCGTCTGCAGACCACTGATCAACTGGCGACGCGTCGTGCGCTCCCAGTTATCAAAGAAGAACAGCTTCTTCTTGCCAGTCAGGAACTTGGGGAGATAGACCGGCCCCCCGATGTTGAATCCGTATTCGTCAAAAATGTTTTTGGGAAGCGTCGGTGACGCTGTATAGGTTGTCGTATACGGCCGCGCGTTCATCGCCGCATCCTGGTAGTATTCCCAGGCGCCACCATGGAAGTCGTGCGTGCCGCTCTTGGTCGTGATCTTGATTGAAGCGCCACCTGCCTGCCCCTGCTCGGCATTGAAGTCGTTGGTCGTAACGCTGACGTTCTCAATCGAGTCCGGTGGCGGAACGTAAGCGATTAGATACGTCAGCCAGCCATAGTAATTGACTGCGCCATCGATGCGCGTCGTGTTGCCGTTCATGCTCATGCCGTTCACATTGACCGACATGGCTCGCGACGGATTGGATGCGGTTGAGTTTTGCTCCTTCACATTGGCCCCGCCTGGGATGAGCGTGTAAAGTGCCTCAAAATTTCGTCCTGCGCTGGAGGTCAACGGCATTTGCGAGAACTGCGTCTGGCTGATCTCGTCGTTGACTTCCGCAGTTTCGGTTTGCAGCAGCGCCTGTGCCTCGGTCACGGTGACCTGGGTCGAAACCGACGCCGGATGCAGCGTAATATCTACACGCACCTCGCGGTTAACCTCGATCTGGATGTCCTTTACTGAAGTTCCAGCAAAGTTCCCCTTGGCCGGAACAGTTACGGTATACGTTCCCGGCAGCACGTCGAGAAGCAAGTACGTGCCACCCCCGCTCGCTGTGGTGCTGCGGACTGCGCCCGTGCCTTGATTGGTTAGCGTTACAGCTGCTCCAGGAATC
This sequence comes from Occallatibacter sp., assembly GCA_049284975.1. Taxonomy (GTDB): domain Bacteria; phylum Acidobacteriota; class Terriglobia; order Terriglobales; family Acidobacteriaceae; genus Telmatobacter. The sequence goes on along the minus strand of JBAPYY010000018.1, from coordinate 6,470 downwards.
ACCGCGCCGGTCGTATCGGTGACCGCTCCGGTGATCGATCCGTAGAGAACCTGTGCGTTAACGGTCATGCTTCCGAAACACATCGCGAGAAGCGCGCCGATTAGCAGTGTTCTGATAGCTACTGCGTTGAATCTGCGATTCATATCTGGCCTTCCTGACATGATTTCCTCCTAGAACTTTGAATTGGCTTCTTTTCTGCCAAGCTCCGAAAAGATACTCGTGCGGCTTAACCTCGAATCCGCTGTAATCCCTTAATTCCACTTCGTCTGGATATCGTCTTGGGCCCGGAAACCGCTTGCGTTTGAATTGGACACAGTGCAATCGCGATTTATTTGGCGACTCGAACTATAGGAGAACTTTGGTAAAATTGTCAAGAAGAAAAGCGATTTAAATCTTTAAGGCGACCTGGAAGTTCTGTTTCAACGGTAAGAGGGGCCGGTCTAAACAGTAGAGAAGCTCTCCGTATCAAACCGACGAACGATGGATCATGACTAACAGGCTTATTTTGTGTTATTTATAATATTTCTTACGGAGCGGAGGAGACTTACCTTAATCCGAGAAAAGCGGTGGAAAAGGCAACCCCGGCTTAGCTTATTGGCGATTTGAAGCTACGGATGGTGCCTAAGCCCTGCCCTATTTGACCGTCGTCTACCTCATCTCCATTTCCACGATTGAGATCAATACTTTGACATTCTCCGTGGCGCATAAAGCGGCATTCCTCCCCCACACGAAATAATAACGTGTGATCGGTCACCAACGGAGTTCAGTGCCTCCGTGACCTGGCGCTTTACGTCAGTCGGCGTTCCGTCGGCCAGCACGTCGCGCGGAGGAATGTTTCCCATCAGCACAACCTGGTTGCTCTTCCAGGCCTTCATCTCCATCCGCTTGTGTCGCACTTCGATGTTGAGTAAATTGATCCGCGCCACCGCTGGCAAAGGAGCGCTTGCGTTCAGCGGCGCATCGTTGTGGAAGAGTTTCACACTTGCGTCTGCATCGAAAATGCCGATAGGGATAGGCGCCAGAGTATCGCCGCCAGGCAGTCTGCTTGACAGTTCGCGCTTCCCGGTAATATGCTTCGCTCCACGAATTATATCTTTTGGATTGATGCCAATGCCAGCTTGCGCGCCCTCTCGCCCCCCTCGCCACTGTCCAGTTCTTTTGAAGCCCTGCGTTTGGAAGCCGATCTTTCTCTGGCTTTTTTTGCTGGCTACTACGATCTTGCCCTTGCACGGCTTCAGCATCGGCCAGCCGAAATATGTGGAGACCGCTCCGGCTTTAAACAGCTTCCGGCTGGTGCATGAAAAGACTGCGGCGATGCTCTATGTGGACCCGAACGACTACGCAGGTGTGGTGCGTGCCGCTCACGATCTGCAGGCGGACATCTTCCGCGTTAGCGGCTGCAATGCGATGATCAAGGTGGACGGGAAGGCTCTCTCTGGCGATGTGGTCCTCATCGGCACAGTCGGAAAGAGCCGCATGATCGACCAGCTCATCCGCAAACGCAGGATCGATGTAAGTCAGATCGCCGGCAAGTGGGAATCAACGCTGATCCAAGTCGTGCCCCACCCCTTTCCTGGAGTCGCGCGCGGCCTCGTGATCGCGGGCAGCGATAAACGAGGGACCATTTATGGGATCTATGATCTCTCCGAACAGATCGGCGTTTCGCCCTGGTACTGGTGGGCAGATGTTCCCGTGGAACATAAGGTTGCGCTTTATGTGAAGGCGGGGCGCTGGGTGCAGGGCGAACCAGCGGTCAAGTATAGAGGCATTTTTCTCAATGACGAGGCTCCCTCGTTGACAGGCTGGGCCAAGGAGAAGTTCGGTGGACTCAACCACCAGTTTTACGAAAAGGTTTTTGAGTTGTTGCTGCGGCTGAAGGCCAACTTCCTTTGGCCGGCGATGTGGGACAGCGCCTTTAACGAAGACGATCCCTTGAACCCTCAGCTCGCTGATGAGTATGGCATTGTGATGGGTACCTCCCACCACGAGCCGATGCTGCGCGCACAGCAGGAATGGAAGCGGCACGGTGTAGGCGCGTGGGACTATGCAACCAACGCCAAAAACCTCGATGCGTTTTGGGAAAAGGGTATTGAGCGCAATGAGAATTATGAGAGCATCATCACGCTCGGCATGCGCGGCGACGGAGACAAGCCGATGGCCGAGGACGACGACATCGCGCTGCTTGAAAAGATCGTAGCCGATCAGCGAGAGATCATCGCTCGCCATCAGACTCCTACAGTCGCTGCCGACCCTCAAGTTTGGGCACTATACAAGGAGGTCCAGGGCTACTACGAGAAGGGCATGCGCGTTCCGGATGACGTGACATTGCTATGGAGTGACGATAACTGGGGGAATATTCGCAGACTACCTACCGCGGATGAAAGAAAGCGCAGCGGCGGCGCGGGAATTTACTACCACTTCGACTATGTGGGCGATCCGCGCTCTTATAAGTGGCTCAATACCTACTCCATTACCAAGGTCTGGGAACAAATGAACCTTGCCTCTGCCTACGGAGCCAATCGCATCTGGATCGTCAATGTGGGCGATTTGAAGCCGATGGAGTTTCCGATAGAGTTCTTTCTCACGATGGCTCGCGATCCCAACCGGTGGGGCAAGGATGACCTTCAGGAATATACAGAACTCTGGGCACGGCGCGAATTTGGCCCTGAATACGCGGTAGAAATTGCGGATATAGTTTCGAAGTACACGCAATACAACGGGCGCCGCAAACCGGAACAACTGGAGCCGGAGACCTTCAGCCAGGTGAATTACCAGGAGGCGGACAGGGTTTATTCCGAATGGAAAGCGGTCACCGAACAAGCCGAGCGGATTTATCAGAAGCTTCCAGAGGTCAAGCGCGATGCATTCTTCGAACTCGTGCTTTATCCAACGAAGGCCTCTGCCATCGTGAACGAGTTATGTATCACAGCCGGCAAGAACCACTTGTATGCCGCTCAGGGTAGAGCTGAAACCAACGATTTAGCCCAGGAGGCGCGGGTTCTTTTTGCGGCAGACGCGGTGCTTTCCTATGAGTACAACCACACGCTCGCGCACGGAAAATGGGACCACATGATGGACCAGACTCACATTGGGTACACCTTCTGGAATGAGCCGCCGCTCAATGCCATGCCCGCAGTCACTGAAGTTCAGCCGATTTCCGGATCGAGAATGGCTGTGGCTCTCGAGGGCTCGCAGTTCGCTACTTCGCGCGACCTCAAGCTCCTGGCACTGCCCGATTTCGATGTTTTCAACCGGCAGACCCAGTTCATCGACGCCTTCAATCGTGGGACTGAGCCATTTGAATTTTCCGCAAGCGCGGACCGGCCGTGGATCATGCTCAGTGAGGCGCAGGGAACCGTCTTAAAGGAACAGAAATTGCTTGTCAGGATCGACTGGACTGGAGTCTCGGAAGGTGAAAATGACGGCACGGTTACGCTTACTCAGAAGGGCGGCGCGACGTTTCATATTCGCGTGAGGGCGCTGAAGCCACATATGCCGACGAGAGATTCCTTGCAGGGCTTTGTAGAAGCCAACGGCCACGTTTCGATTGAGGCGGAGCACTTTACCGGCGAAGCAAACACAGGCAACGTCCACTGGGATAGGATTCCAGGCTTTGGCGAGACGCTCTCGGGGATGACTGTTTTCCCGGTCACAGCACCGAGCGTGGAACCGCCTCACCCCGCACCGGTTCTCGAATACAAGATGTACTTATTTGAGGGAGGCACTTTCAATGTGGAAGCAATTTTGGCGCCCACGCTGAACTTCGTGCCGGGCCGCGGACTGAGGTATGCTCTTTCCTTCGACGATCAGCAGCCGCAAATCGTCAATGCTCTGCAACATAACTCAAATAAGGATTGGGAACAAGCGGTCAGCGACGGCGTTCGGAAGATTACCTCGACGCTCAATGTGGACGGACCGGGTTACCATACGCTGAAATTCCGCATGGTTGACCCAGGCGTGGTGCTGGAGAAACTGGTAATCAGCCCCGGTCCCGTTCCGTCCAGCTATCTCGGGCCCCCTGAGAGTTATCGCAACGCCGCACAGGTTGGGCCTTAGCATGTGGAAGGGGAACGCTGGCACTCCATTCTCTAATTACAAACGCGATGCTCTGAGCCACGCTAGTTGGTTGCTGAATTCGGAGTTTTGGCTCCCTTCGCTTTTAGCCTTGAACGCTGATAGCCCGAATGGCGTTGCAGGACAACCGCCGCAGCGCCGCGCAGCCTGGCGAACTCACCGTCATTGGTGATTCCCAACTGAGGAGCATCCCCAGCCAGCATGGTCGATTCCAACTCGGCTTGAATCATGGGGCCGAAGCGAGCCCACGAAGTAGTAATGTCGCCCGCAATCAAAATCACTTCCGGGGAAAATGCGGCAGTAACCAGCCGCAGACCTCGGCCCAGACAGGTAGCCTGACGAGTCAGCGCCGCTATAGCGGCAGGATCTTCTTCTTCGGCCATTCGGAGCAGTTCATGGATGTTGACCGGCGCCTTTTCAGGGCGGATCTCTGCGTAGTACCGAAGCGATGCATTTGAAGACGCAAAGACCTCCCAGCATCCGTGCTGTCCGCAGCCGCAAAGCGGTCCCACCGGGTCCATCGGACTGTGGCCAAACTCGCCAGCCAAGCCGCTGCGGCCAGTGATTATCTGCCCGTTGGCCAGAATGGCGCCCCCAACCCCCTCCGAAACCGTGATTAACACGGCGTTGCGGATGCCGTCGAGCCTGCCTGACCATAGCTCTGCAAGCAAGGCCGCATTGGCCGCGTTGGTCAGTTCAACCTGCAGCCGCATCTCTTTTTCGATAGCGCTCTTGATGTCGTAGTTGCCCCACTTAAGATTAGGAGCAAGAATAAGACGCTGCGACTCCGAATCAACACGGCCCGGCATACTGATGCCGATTCCCTCAAAGGAGCTATTGGAGTGGCCCGCGCGCATCGCTTTCATGCTGGAGATGATTTTGCTGATCGCGGTCTCGGGCTCGGAGACAAGAGGCACAACCTCACGCGCAAGAAATCGACCATTCAAATCAAGGAGCGCGACAATCGCTTGCTTCGGCCTTATATCGGCTGTCAAAATCACCAATCCGTCGTTGAGCGCAAGCAGCGTCGGATGCCTGCCGCGAGGCCGCCGTTCAATGGCGCCCTCCTTTACCCATTTCTCGGCGATCAGTTGCTCGACAATCGAGGAGACTGTGCTGGGTTGCAAACCGGACGCCCGGGCCAGGTCCGCGCGGGATACAGGCTGCTGAGAACGAATGATCTCCAGAACCACATCGCGATTGATATCCCGCGCGCTTTCGCTGGTTGCCAACTGAACATAAGCGAGATCTATGCGTTTGATGCCGCGTGTTGTAGGTGCCGACCGTGTGGTTGATTTCATTCTTGCCGGTAGACTCCGCCCGTAATAACTCCGCACTTCAGCATAGCAGGTTGTCCAGCCGCTTTTTTCCTCTAAGTACTAGGAATTCATCACGTAGGGAAAACGCTGCGGACGCGTCAACATACTGTTTGCCTCATCATCGTTGTGGAAACGCTCTCTCACCGGGTCCCAATGCAATCTGCGCCCTGTCTTCATTGCGATATGGTGCACCAGGCAAGTTGAACATGCGCGATGTCCAATCTCGGCGGGCGCAATGGGAGCCTTTCGGCTTCGGATGCATTCCAGCCAGTTGCCATGCGGGTCATCGCTTTGATAAAGATGTATCTCGTCTGGCCCAATCTCGCTCTTGAGAATCTTTTCATCGCTAGCCATGAGCGGTTGCAACGTTACCGGTTTCCCGCCCGGATCACTCGGAGTAACTTCAGCATCGCGGGCCACAAAGATCCATCCCTCGGTCCCATAGAACTTGATGCCATTTGGAAAGTCTCCGCTGATGTCCATGGTGACGCCATTGGTATAGATTGCATGAGTCAAGAACTTTCCGTGAACATTCCATAATCCATGTGTCGGGAACTCTGCCTTTCCCCACACCTCTATCGGCCCCGTGTACTCCGTATTCATGCCCCAGTGGGCCGTGTCTACATGGTGCGCGCCCCAGCCGGTGATCATGCCGGCCCCGAACTGCTCGCAGCGCATCCAGCCTGGGCGATCGAAACTCTGCTGCGGATGCACCCGTATCTCGGTGTAATATACCTCGGGCGTGGAACCCAGCCATGCTTCGTAGTCGAGGTTGGAAGGTATCGGCATCGGCGGCGCATCCGGTCCGCTGGGGTCGCCCGGTAAACCAATCTCTACATGCTTGATCGTCCCGATGCGGCCATTGCGCACGAGTTCGCACGCGCGGTGAAACTGTTTCCACGAACGCTGTTGCGATCCAATCTGCAAAATCTGCCCCGACGCCATGACTGCATTGCTCATGGCGCGTCCTTCGGCAATGGTGAGCGACGCCGGTTTCTGCAGGTACACATCCTTGCCGGTATGCACTGCGTCTACGGCCAAAATAGCGTGCTGATGGTCAGGCGTGCTGATCACTAC
>JBAPYY010000017.1:0-6580 GCA_049284975.1 Occallatibacter sp. | reverse complement strand
GTTGTAGTTGTTGTAGTTGATGCTTCCCATCGTCGGGAAGTTCTGCGCACCCGTACCAAACTGGTTCATGTTATACGGGTAGTACGTCGAGAGGCGGCTGCCCTTGGTTCCCACATAAGCCACATTCACTACGTTGTTCGCGCCAATTTGACGCTCTACCTGCAGGTTCCATTCCTGCACCATGCTGTTGTTGCTCTTCGGGTTGACAGCAGTGATGCTGGTGCCGGCAGGCGGGGCCGCGGGATTGTAGTTCGGGAAGCCGCGAGCTGGAAGCGCTTGGCCGGTGGTGGCTGCACTTCCAGTGTATCCGCCGGTAGGTGTTCCACTGTATGCGACGGTAGACGGACCGGTGTAGCCGTTGCAATTGTAGCCGCCGTCCGAGGCCAAGGGTGCAGGCGATCCCGCTAGCTGGCCGGTGAAAGTAGTGCAATAGCCGTTGGTGGCCAGATAGTCGAGGCTGCCGCCAAAGGGCGCATCCTCGCCAAGTTGATTGTCCACGCCGCCGTGATCCAGGTAATAGAACATCCCGAATCCGCCGCGTACCACGGTCTTTCCGTCGCCGAACAGATCATACGCAAAGCCGGCGCGCGGGCCAAAGTTGCCGTAGTCCTGGTTGATAAAGGCCTTGGAGACGCCGTTCTTACCCGCTTCCAGAACCTGACCGTACGTGGGTGAGCCAACTTGAACGTCAAACTCGGACTGCTGGTTGTGAGCTTCGTAGGGATGCGACAGGAAATCCCAGCGCAGTCCAAGGTTGAGTGTCAGGCGGCGGTTAAAGCGCCAATCGTCCTGCGCGAAAAGGCCGTCTTCCTGCGCAATATTGGCAAAATAGCCGGCCTGTGAGCCGATCTGATACTGGTCCATGCCGCCGGCCAGCAGTTCGGAAACTTCATATCCGGTGAAATCCACCGTGCCTTCGTCAATCCAGAAGTAGCCTTTGCCCTCTTGCGGGTTGAAGAACTCTGTCTGGCGGCGGATGAGCGTTCCGCCGAATTTGAGGGTATGCGTCCCGCGCACCCAGCTTACTGAATCGTTCACTTCATAGGTGTTCTGTGGAACCGCGTACAGTCCATAATCGCCGGTGTACTCCAGGTTGCCTTTCCAGCCGCCGATCAGCGCGCCGCCGGTGGTCTCCTGGTTGATGTTTGCGTTCGCAATGCCCAGGTCCGACGATACATCCAGACCATAATCAGGCGGCTGATAGCCGTAGTTGTCACGGTTGTAGGCAATGTGCGCTTCGTTCACGATGGTCGGTGAGAAGGTATGCGTGTAGCCGAAATCATAACCGCGCGCATGGGTGGGATTGTTGCCCGTTCCGCCGCCGGCAGGAAGTTTGGCGAATTCCGAGGTTTTGGAGTTTACGGAATTGTCGTAGCTGAAGCGGAAGAACGCGGTGTCGCTCGCGCCCGCAACCCAGTCGATCCTGCCGTCAAACGTGTTGTACTTGTTGGTTTCCGACTGGTTGTCGAGATAATTGTTGATGTAACGGCCGCCTGGGTCGTTCGCGGGTATTACTGCCGGAAACGCGTTGAGGTAGTTCACTGCAGCCTGATTCAGACGCCCTGGCGCGATAACGTTCGCAGTGCCGCCATAGCTGAACTGCGTGGGATTGGTCGCGCCTGTAGTGTTGACTACAGGCCCGCAGGTAGACGGATCGAAGATCAATCCGGGGCTGGTCGAACTGGCAAGGCTTTGTTGATAGCAGCGCGGATACTGAGTCTCGTAGCCATTTCCGTCAGACAGGGTAGGATCGAGCAGTTCCGTAAAGTTCCCGGTCCGCATCAGTGTGCTGGGAACCGTCAGGTAGTGCGACGGTACCGCAAGCGTTTCGCGCAAGGCCTGGTAATCGCCAAAGGCAAAGAGTTTATTCTTGATGATCGGCCCGCCAACTGAGAACCCGGGCTGCTGGCGCAGGAATCCGCCGGCCGGCGACTCAGGAGCGCCATTAAACCGGTAGTTCGGGTTGGAATCGAAATTCTTGTCGCGGTAAAACCAGAAGGCCGAACCGTGATAATCGTTGGTTCCCTGCTTGGTCGAACTGACCACGATGGCGCCGCCCGCGCGGCCATATTCGGCCGGAGCCACGCTGGTGTTCACCTTGAACTCCTGCGTCGCGTCGATATTAGGGTAGAACAGAATCGTGTTCACCAGGCCGTCGTTGTTGTCCACGCCGTCCAGAATGTAATTGTCCGCCTGGGGGCGAAGGCCGTTGACTGAAAGAGCAGCCGAGCCGCTCTCGTTATAGCGGATCGTTTCTGTCATGTTACTGCTGCCGCCGCCGCTGGCTACGTCGCCGTAGACTCCGCGGGTCACGCCGGGGGTGAGCAGTGCAAGTTGGGTAAAGTTACGGCCATTCAACGGAAGGTCTGTCACCTGCTCGCCCTGAATTGTCGCTCCAACGGTGGCGTCGGACGCGTTGATCAGCGGAGCTGCGGTAGTGACCTCCAGAGTCGTGGATACATTGCTCGGACTCAGCTTGAAGATCACGTTCTGAGTGGTGGTTACGAGGACCGTCACTGCGGTCGATTGCGACTGAAATCCCTTGAATTTGACTACGACCTTGTAGTCGCCGCGAGGCACGGCGAGAATGTTGAATTCGCCCGCCCCGTTTGTCACTGCGTTCAGCGTTTGGCCGGTCGCGTCATTCGTTGCCGTTACGGGTGCGCCCGGAATCACTGCGCCTGTTGCGTCCGTCACGGTTCCAACGATATTTCCCGTGTCCGTCTGCGCAAACAAGCTGGGCAGCGCCAGGCAAAACAGCAGGGCCGCAAGGGCCGTTAGCGTCACGCCAAAACGGCGCTGCCTGCTGGGTAATGAGGTGAGTCTCTGAAAGGTCACGTTGTCCTCCGAAATCAATGTTGTGTTGCGTTGACATCTTTGGTCCGGAATTGCAGCGCAGAAAGCGCCTTTTCTCGAAGCCGAAGATGAGAACACTCCTCAGAGGTGTTCACGGTCAATTCACACCCCGCTAATTCACCATCATTTGACGTTCTTCTGCTAAATGCCTTTTCGCTTATTCATTTGAAGATAAACTTCTCCTCGTATTTGGATGATTTCGCTCCCCGTCAACCAGTATTGGTACCTCGTTTGCGTTCTCCGGTATACTACGTCCCGGAGAGGCCTCGGACATCCATGGCGGCACAACATCATAGTGACGACGCCAAACGGGTCCAGTTCGGAGTTTTTGAAGCCGACCTGAAGAGCGGGGAGTTGCGGCGCTCCGGCGTCCATATCCGCCTCCAAAGCCAGCCCTTCAAGCTCCTGGCCGCGCTCCTCGAAAAACCCGGCGAGGTGGTTTCGCGCGAATCCTTGCAGCAGCAGCTATGGGGCTCCGACACCACCGTCGATTTCGACCACTCCCTGGGCATTGCCGTCAACAAGTTGCGCGAAGCCCTGGGCGACCACGCCGAGAATCCCCGCTTTGTTGAAACGCTCGCCAAGCGCGGCTACCGATTCATCGCTCCCGTCAAAGACATTGAGCTGCTCGACCCCCTGCACCCCGCTCCCCCTCATCTCACCAGCGCAGCCTTCGCGGCTCTATCCTCCGCCATCGTCCGTTGGCGCTGGATTGCCGCAACGCTTCTCTGCGTCTCCCTGCTGCTCGGCCTGGCTTTATACTTTCGCCCGCTCTCCCGCAGGCCTTTTCGGGTCAAGCAGGTAACCTATTCCGGCCATGTCCTCGCCAACGACCTCGATGTAGAGAGCTTTTCCAGCTCTGCCAGTGACGGCCCGCGTATCTACTTCTCTCACATGGAGAACGGCAGCACCGTTCTCGCCGTCGCGCTCGTAGCCAACGGCGAAATCAGCCACTTCCAGTTACCTTCTGAAATCGGCGCGCCCCTCATCGGCTCGCTCTCGCCCGACGGCTCCCGGCTCATTATTCACAGTCATCTCCAGGCCGATCCCGAGCAACCCCTTTGGATTGTGCCCACTCTCGGCGGAAACGTCCGCCGCGTCCCCAACGTCCTCGCCCACGACGCCACGTGGATGCCCGACGGCGACCGCCTGCTCATCGCCAACGGCAACCAGCTCACCGTCGTCGGCGCAGACGGCAACGATCCGCATAATCTGGTTGCTACTCCCGGACTCGCCTTTTGGCTGCGCTGGTCGCCCGATGGCCGCCGTCTCCGCTTCACCCTCCGCGACTCCAAGCGCCAAACCACTGAGCTTTGGGAAGTCCAGGCCGACGGAACCAATCTCCATCCCCTCCTGCCCGGCTGGAGCCAGCCCGCCTCCGAGTGCTGCGGTAACTGGACCCCTGACGGACAGCGGTTCGTCTTCCAGTCCTATCACTCCGGAAGAAGCGAAATCTGGGCGCAGCGCGAGCGTCCCTGGTACCTTGCCGACCGTGAGCCCTGGCCCATCACCAACGACCCTCTCACCAACGAGACGCCCAGCACCTCACCCGATGGCGACCGCATCTACTTCATCGGCGACGCCTCTCGCTACGAGTTGCTCCGCGCCATGCCTCGCTCCACCATGTTCACGGTGCTTGCCCAGAACCTCAGCACCGCCACCTTTGCCGAGTACTCTGAAGATGGCAAATGGGTCGCATGGCTCAACGCATCCGACCTCTCCCTATGGCGCAGCCGCATCGACGGCTCCGAGCGCATCGAGTTGACCACCCCGCCCCTGCGCATCTTCAACATGAAATGGTCCCCTGACAACCGCCGTCTCGCCATCATGGCCAAGGAGCCGGGCAAGCCATGGAAGATCTATCTCATCGATTCCGAAGGCGGCAAGCTCACACCGCTGCTCGATGAAGACCGCAACGAAGCCGATCCCGATTGGTCGCCCGATGGCCAGTCCATCGTCTTTGGCCGCCTGCCCGACCGCATGGATAGCCGCCAGCCCAAAGCCATCTACCTTCTCAATCTGCAAACCCGCAAAGTCACTGAGATTCCCAACTCCACCGGCCTTTTCAGCCCGCGCCTCTCGCCCGACGGCCGTTACATCGCCGCCATGCGCCTCGACCAGAAAGCGCTCCTGCTCTTCGACCGAGCGCAAAATCACTGGACCACCCTCACCAATCACGGCGTCGGTGATCCCGCCTGGTCCCACGACGGTCATTCGCTCTTCTTCCAGGATTTTCTTGAGAAGGGAAAACCCATCTATCGCATCGCTGTCCCCAACGGCGAGCCGCAGCCCGTGGCCTCCATCGCCAACCTGCTTCCCACCGCCGCCACCGACTACCGCCTCATCGGCCTCGCTCCCGGCGACCTGCCCGTGGTCAGCGTCTACACCTCCACCGTCAATCTATATAGTGTCGATCTCAAAGAACGCTGACAAGCTCTCAGTCAAAGGTCCGTCATTTTGACCGCAGTCGAATGTAAGTCGGGTGCCCCATCCTCGCCGCGCTTTTGTTCTTGCGGCTAGGGTGGGATATTCATATCTAAAGTTTTTTATGGTTTTTCAAGTCGATTTATAATTCCACACTCCACTCGCGCTCTCTCCCACCTTCTCAGCCGCTGTCATCCTGAGCGGAGCACCATTTTATGAATGTCATCCTGAGCGAAGCGCAGCGAAGTCGAAGGACCTGCATTTGTTTTTTGCTCCCCTAACCACAAAAGCACCGTGCCCCATCCATGCGACTCTTTCAATCGTATGGGTGGGAAACCACGAACCCACAATCATCCGCCTTGTATCAGGGAACGACTGGTAGGTCAGGGCTTCAGCCCTGACCGCCGCAAACGCAATATAATGTAAGTCGGGCTTCAGCCCCTGCGGGCATCCATCACGCCCAACAAACTCCGGGTGCCCCAGGTCCGAGGTCCCCACGGACGGGTCTTCGTTCGTGGGGTGGAGATCCCGATTTTGGGACCTGGGAATCATAACATTTCTCCTGAATTCGTCATCCTGACCCAGCTCAACCACTGTCATCCTGAACGTCACAAAACTGCTGTCATCCTGAGCGAAGTCGAAGGACCTGCATTCATCTTTCGCTTCCCATAACCACAAAAGCACCGTGCCCCCATCCATGCGATTCTTTCTATCGCATGGGTGGGAAACCACGAACCCACAATCATCCGCCTTGTATCAGGGAACGACTGGTAGGTCAGGGCTTCAGCCCTGACTGCCGCAAACGCAAAAAATTTGCTCGGGCTTCAGCCCCTGAGCGCATCTATCCCACCCAACAAACTCCGGGTGCCCCATCCATTTCGCGTTCTTTGCGAAATGGGTGGGAAGCCACGAATCTTTAGTTATCCGCTCAGTGTCAGGGCATGACCTTACAGAATGATGAGATAGAATCCTCTTGTTGCGTTGCGAGAGGGGGTTCCTATTGATAGAGCTGGCAGCGCTGATCTCAAAGCGAAATTTGGAGCTCGCATGGCGGCGGATCGTTACCGGTCGAAATCTCCAGCACAAGCGCTTCTTCCGACACCTCTACGGGGGGTACGAATTCGGCCTCAAGGAGAACATAAGGCTCCTTCATGACAAACTATGCGGAGACTGGCACGCCACTCCCCCAATTCGCATTCACATTCCAAAACCGTCGGGGTTGCTGCGTCCCATTACTCTGCTAGCCATAGAAGATCAGATCGTTCTGCAAGCGATCGCCAACAGAGTTGCGATGCACGTT
>JBAPYY010000016.1:0-3690 GCA_049284975.1 Occallatibacter sp. | reverse complement strand
GCTCGATTCCATTACGCGACTCGCGCGCGCCTACAACACCATCGTTCCGCCATCGGGCAAAGTGCTCTCCGGCGGCGTCGACTCGAATGCCTTGCAGCGGCCCAAGCGCTTCTTCGGCGCAGCAAGAAACATTGAAGAGGGCGGCTCTCTGACCATCATTTCCACCGCGCTGATCGATACCGGTTCGCGGATGGATGAGGTCATCTTTGAAGAATTCAAGGGCACCGGCAACATGGAAATCATTCTTGACCGCAAGCTCGTAGACAAGCGCGTCTTCCCGGCCATCGACATCCAGCGCTCCGGAACACGCAAAGAAGAGCTGCTGATCCCCAAGGAAGATTTGCAGCGCATCTGGATTCTGCGCAAAGTGCTCAATCCGCTCTCCCCGGTAGAAGCCATGGAGTTGCTCATCAGCCGGCTTGAAAAAGTGCGCAACAACGCCGAATTTTTGGCTAATATGAATCAGTTGTAGGGCAGAATGGCGGGAGTGGGAAAAATACGGTTGTTGAGAAGGGAGCAAAGATCATGATCTTTGGGGCCCACGTAATCGTATATAGTAAGGATGCGGCTGCTGATCGCGCATTCTTCCGTGATGTCCTCGGATTCAAATCTGTGGACGCCGGCCAAGGATGGCTCATTTTCGCTCTGCCTCCGGCTGAAGTGGCAGTTCATCCTGCCGAAGAAAAAGAGAGGCATGAACTCTATCTCATGTGCGACGACCTGAGAGCAGAGATAGTGGCGCTCGGGATAAAGGGTGTCCGGTGTTCGGAAGTAAAGGAAGAAAAGTGGGGTTCGGTTACCAGGGTTCCTCTTCCTGGCGGAAGTGAAGTGGGCCTTTATCAGCCAAAGCATCCAATGGCACTGGCCCGCATCACAAAGTAACGTGCAATGGACTACGCGGCAACCCTTCCCCGAATTGCCATACGCTGGTAAGATAAGAATGTCGTGGGGCTGTAGCTCAGCTGGGAGAGCGCCTCGTTCGCAACGAGGAGGCCAGCGGTTCGATCCCGCTCAGCTCCACCAAACTCAATCCAAAATCCTTCCGATCAACAATTTCTAAATGCGCCCGGCAGCGCGCAACTCGCCAATCTCCGCGCCGTCAAAAATCCGCGAGCGGATGAGAAAGCGCAGGCCCTCAGCATTGTCCAGCGAGAACATGCCGCCGCGGCCCGTCACCACGTCGAGCGTCAGTTGCGTGTGCTTCCAATACTCAAACTGGCTGCGACTCATGTAAAACGGCTCGCCATCTACCTCGCCCAACTGCACGTCTGAATCTCCCACGAGAAACTAGCCTCGCGGGTAACACATCGGGGAGCTGCCGTCGCAGCAGCCCCCCGACTGGTGAAACATCAGCGGCCCGTGCTTTGCGCGCAACCGTCGTATCAGCTGAACGGCCTCATCGGTCGCCAGCACTTGTTCGGGAAGTTCCGTCATCGCCGCACCGCCTTTCCTGGGAATCACGAACTCCGTGATCCCTGGACTCTGACCCCTGATCCCTGTCTTTAGAAGAACCCAAGCTTCTTCGGGCTGTAGCTCACCAACAGGTTTTTGGTTTGTTGATAGTGGTCGAGCATCATGCTGTGCGTTTCACGGCCAATGCCCGATTGCTTGTAGCCGCCGAAGGCCGCGTGCGCCGGATAAGCGTGGTAGCAGTTGATCCAAACGCGCCCTGCCTGGATTCCGCGTCCCAGCCGATGGCAGCGATTTACGTCCCGTGTCCACAAACCCGCGCCCAGTCCGTATAGCGTGTCGTTGGCTATTTCCAAAGCGTCGGCTTCGGTCTTGAAGGTGGTCACCGAGACCACCGGCCCGAAGATTTCTTCCTGGAAAATCCTCATCCGATTGTGGCCGCGGAAAACGGTGGGCTCTATGTAGTAGCCGCCTTCCAGGTCGCCACCCAGATGTGCGCGCTTGCCGCCAGTCAGCAACTCGGCGCCCTCTTTGTGGCCGATGTCGATATAGCTGAGAATCTTTTCCATCTGCTCGCTGGATGCCTGCGCGCCGAGCATGGTGTCGCTCTCCAGCGGATTGGCCTGCTTGATGGCCTTCACCCGCTTCAACGCCCGCTCCATGAATTTGTCGTAGATGCTCTCCTGAATCAGCGCGCGGCTCGGACACGTGCACACCTCGCCCTGGTTCAACGCAAACATCACAAAGCCTTCAATCGCCTTGTCGAAGAAGTCATCGTCTTCCTGCAGCACATCAGCAAAGAAAATGTTCGGCGATTTGCCGCCCAGTTCCAGCGTCACAGGAATCAGATTCTGGCTGGCGTATTGCATGATTAGCCGGCCCGTCGTAGTTTCTCCGGTAAAGGCAATCTTGGCCACGCGCGAACTGGAAGCCAGGGGCTTTCCCGCTTCCAAGCCAAAGCCGTTCACAATGTTCAACACGCCCGGCGGCAGCAGATCGCCCACCAGCTCAGCCCAAACCAGAATGCTCGCGGGAGTTTGCTCGGCCGGCTTGAGCACCACGCAGTTGCCCGCAGCCAGCGCCGGAGCAAGCTTCCATGTGGCCATCAGAATAGGAAAGTTCCATGGAATAATTTGACCCACCACGCCCAGCGGCTCGTGATAATGGTAGGCGACAGTGTCGTGGTCGATCTCTGAGATCGTTCCTTCCTGGGCGCGAATGCAACCGGCGAAGTAGCGCCAGTGATCAATGGCCAGCGGCATATCGGCCGCCGTGGTTTCGCGAATCGGCTTGCCGTTGTCCCACGTCTCGGCCAGCGCCAGCACGTCAAGGTTATCTTCCATGCGCTGCGCAATCTGGTTCAGGATAATGGCGCGTTGGGTGGGGCTGGTGTGTCCCCAGGCCTCGCGCGCCGCGTGTGCTGCATTCAGCGCCAGTTCAATGTCCTGCGCGTTGGAGCGCGGAATCTCGCAGAAGGGAATTCCGGTGATGGGAGTGATGTTCTCAAAGTATTGGCCGGATGCGGGCTCTATCCACTTTCCGCCAATGTAGTTTCCATAACGCGGACGAAAGCTCACCTTCTCGCTGAGCCTGCCCGGATGCAATGCTGTTGCCGTTGCCATCTTCGTATCCTCCTCGGGGAATTTCTCGCGTTGCCGCCCAGGAGCAGTTTCAAACTTCCGAACCCTCAGACAAAAAGTCTCGTCCGGTGGCGAGCACCGGCAAGGGCTTGGGAGACCAGAACTCTGAAAACTGCGAAAGGGGTCGCAGTGCAAAGATGATACACAAACAACTGCAGGTTGGGCAGCCCCCTTTCGCAAACCACTTAAAAAAATGGCATCATTCTTCAGAGAACTGCGGCCTGCAATTGAGCGGCCTTCCACGGACCGTACTGGAACCTGGTTGCGCCGCGGACCGAAATGCTGTAGGTTTGCTGGCAAGGATTCCAGCTGTGTTTTTACGTTCTGTTCCTGCT
Source organism: Occallatibacter sp. (assembly GCA_049284975.1). Classification (GTDB taxonomy): domain Bacteria; phylum Acidobacteriota; class Terriglobia; order Terriglobales; family Acidobacteriaceae; genus Telmatobacter. The sequence continues at coordinate 305 of JBAPYY010000016.1, read as the reverse complement.
CTTCTTGTGGGCAGCACACTTCTTGCCGCGCCCGTTGCGGCCATTGCCGCCAACCGAGGACCCTCGACGCCAGAGGAGCGAAAGCAGGCACTCGGCAACATTCAAGACTTCCAGGCTGACCCGCTTAATCCGAAACTGCAGCCGGAGAAAGAGTGGTTGACGCTTTGGATGATTCAGGTTCCCGACCTGCACGTGCATTTGTGCATGATTATTGACAAGCTGCCCAAAGGCGACAAGAAGAACAGTCAGGCTATCTTCAACGCCATGCTTTTCTCACAGATCGCGTTCGTGATTCAGAATCCAGA
>JBAPYY010000015.1:0-1845 GCA_049284975.1 Occallatibacter sp. | reverse complement strand
GCTCCTGGATACTTACCAAGGTCAAGGCCGGAAATTTGCTGGGCATCTTCGGATTTGCGGCAGCAGCCATGCTGTGCCTGTCAATGGTTTCTGCCGGCCAGGCAGCTATCTGGTCCCTGGTGCTGTGCGGCTTCTTCAACTCCATCATGTTCCCAAATATCTTTGCCCTCGGCATTGCCGGGCTGGGACCTATGACCAGCAAAGGTTCGGGGCTCATCATGACAGCGGTTGTCGGCGGGGCTATAGTGCCTTACCTGATAGGCGCTCTGGCTGACCGTGTCGGCATTCAGCACGCTTTTGTGCTGCCCATCCTCTGCTACCTCTTCATTGCCTACTACGGGCTGTGGGGATCCAAACCTACGCGGACAGCTACGGCGTAGGCTGGATGTTATTCATTGAAGGCCCTTTGGCTTTAAGCCAAAGGGCCTTCGCATCTGCGCTGGCCCAAGCCCTGATTCCCACATTTCGCCGCGGCAATTCACAAGCGGATTCTCATACCCATCCGGCCTACACTCGAAGTCATGGCCACCATCCCCAATCTGGCTCTCGACACCGGCTTGCCTGCCAACCTGGACGCCGAGAGGACCATTCTCGGCGCTATCCTGCTGGACAACGCAGCCCACTCAGAGGCCGCTGAAAAACTTACCGAAGACGATTTCTCCCTCGACTCGCATCGCCGCATCTTCCTGCGCATGACCGAGTTGATGAACGCCTCGCGGGCCGTGGACATCGTCACGCTGGCTAACGAACTGTCCCGCATGAAGGAGATCGAATCCGTCGGCGGCGTAGCCTATCTGGCTTCGCTCACCGAGGGTTTGCCGCGCCGTCCGGTCATCGAAGAATACATTCGTATCGTCAAGGACAAGAGCCTGCTGCGCAAGCTCATGCTCATCTGTTCGCAGGCCATTGCGCGCGCCGCCGACCAGGGCGAAAATGCGCTGGATGTTCTTGGCGCCGCTGAGACGCAACTGCTGGAGGTCAGCGACAAAGGCCTCACCAGCGGCTTCCAGTCGATCGATCAGATCGTCCAGCAGTCCTTTGGGACCATCGACAACCTCTACAAACAGAGCCGCGAAGTCACCGGTCTGGCCACCGGTTTTACTCAATTCGACATTATGACCAGCGGCCTGCAAAAGGGCGAGCTGATCATTATTGCCGCCCGTCCCTCCATGGGCAAAACCGCGCTGGCCATCAATATCGCCGAGAACGCGGCCATCAAATCCGAGGCCACCGTGGCCATCTTCAGCCTGGAAATGAGCAAGGAGTCGCTTCTGCGCCGCATGCTCTCGTCCCAGGCTTGGGTGGACCAGCAGAAGCTGCAGAAAGGCTTCCTGGGCCGCGAAGACCACGACAGGCTCACCGCTGCCCTCGGCCAACTGGTGGAGTCGCACCTGTTCATCGACGACACGGCCGCCATCTCACTGGCCGAGATGCGCGCCAAGGCTCGTCGGCTCAAGCAGAACAAAGGGCTCGACCTTATCGTGGTGGACTATCTGCAACTGATGACGGCCACGGTGCCTTCGTCCGGCAAGAGAAACTACGAAAACCGCACACAGGAGGTTTCGGCTGTCTCGCGTGGCTTGAAGGCCTTGGCCAAGGAGCTGAATGTGCCCGTAGTGGCGCTTTCGCAGCTCTCTCGCGCTGGCGTGCAGCGCAAGGACGACCATCGCCCCATGCTCAGCGACCTGCGCGAGTCCGGCTCCATTGAGCAGGACGCCGACGTGGTCGCCTTCATCCACCGCGAATCCTACTACAACCGCAGCGAGGAGATGAGCGAAGCCGACAAAGCCAAGTCCGAGATCATCATCGAAAAGCAGCGCAACGGTCCACGGTGCCAGTGGGACC
>JBAPYY010000014.1:0-12281 GCA_049284975.1 Occallatibacter sp. | reverse complement strand
GTTTTTTTCTTTGGTCTGCTTGGGGTTCCGGAGAGCCCTCGATGGCTTATCAGCCATCAGCAATCCGAGAAGGGAAGGCAGGTGCTCACTCGCTTCCTGGGCGCAGCAGAGGCCGACGCCCAACTCGCTCAAATGGAGCAGGCTGCTGTTGGCGAGCAGGGCTCGTGGCACGAGGTATTTGCGCGGCCCATGCGGAGGCCTCTCACAATCGCTCTGGGATTAGCGATTCTGTGCCAGATCACCGGAGTCAATGCCGTTCTCTATTATGGCTCCGTCCTAATCAGTGAGCATTTTCGAGGCCAGACAACCAATACTGCCTTGTTGACCAGCGTCGTCATTGGTTGCGCAAATCTCATCAGCACCCTTCTAGCGATGCGTTTCCTCGACCGTTGGGGCAGGCGCCCCATGCTACTCACTGCGGCGGGTGGAATGGCAATTTCACTTGCCATTCTGGTTTTCGCACTCCACGCTCCGGGATTGTCGACCTGGGTAGTTCTGGGCAGTATCATTAGTTACACCGCGTTTTTCGCATTCGGCATGGGGCCGGTCCCATGGGTCTTGATCTCTGAGATCTTCCCCAATAAGATTCGGGGCAGGGCTGCCTCGGTCGCAACTTCTGCCTTGTGGACTGGAACGTTGCTGGTTACCCTCACTTTCCTCTCCCTGATTCGGATCCTGGGCGTCTCCGGTACTTTCACGATTTATGCGGCTTTGTCTGCCTTCAGCTTTGTTTTCATTTGGAAATTGGTTCCTGAAACACGAGGTAAAACTCTTGAAGAAATTCAGCAACAGTGGGAGAACTGAGCAGGTGATGAAACGCAGCGAGCAAGACTCTGCAACGAAGCCCGACGAAAGCACGGAGATTACGCAAAGCCGGGAAACTCAGCAACAGAGAACACAGTTCATACTCATATCCCTGCAGGACACCGGTTCGGTCGTCGTAGAGGATCTTGCCGAGCAGCTTAAGGTATCCGTCGTTACCATTCGCCGCGATCTCGATCAACTTGAACAACAGGGGCTGTTGCGGCGGACGCACGGTGGGGCTGTTTCCATTGAACCATTATTTTATGAGCCATTCAAGAAAGACCGTTCCTTTCTTGACCAGGTTGAGCGGCAGGCCAACGAGAAACGCCGCATTGGCCGCGCCGCAGCGGCGATGATCACACCGGGGGAAACCATTGCCATCACTCCAGGCACAACTACCGCCGAGATCATCCGCGGTTTGCCTCTCAACTGCAAAATCACCGTCGTGACGAACACGGCCAACATTGCGATGGAACTGTCGAAGCGCAAAGATGTGAGCGTATTCGTCACCGGCGGCCATTTGCATGGAGAATGGTTTTCCCTCGTCGGTCCAACCGCGATCCGTAGCCTCGAAAACATGCTCATTCATACCATGTTCGTTGGTGCCGACGGCATCGACCCCAGGTGGGGAGTAAGCTGCTATAGTTCCGACGAGGCCGAGCTCAATGGCGCCATGGTACGGCTCGCGCGCCGTCACATTGCGGTGGTCGACCACACGAAGCTCGGCGTGGTTGCAAATTATCGCATCTGCGAAATTGGTATCTTGACCACTCTGGTTACGGATACCGGGGCGACGGACGAAATGATCGCTCCCTACCAGAAGCTCGGGGTTAAAGTGCTGCGCGTTTGAGCTAATCGCTCTCTCATAGAATGTGCACGGCTGCATTTCCGGTTGACCCTGGTCTGCGTCCTCTTATCTGTCCAGCTTCAACGGACGGCAGACAATCCCCGATGAGATCTTCTCCGCGGTGCCCCTGTGTCAAGCTGAATAATGATTGATTTATGGCAAAACAGCTATTTATTATGTATGATTATTACCAAAGAGAACATCGAATGTTTCGAAAGGAATCAGCATCCATGGACCGTCGTACGTTCTTGAAGGCTTCCGCCACCACCGCAGCAATCGCGGCCGGCAGCCCCGGATTTGGTGCCATAGCATCCAGCCATCTTCCGGCAATTCCTTCCCTCGCCAGCCTCGCGAGCACTCGCATGTCGCACGGGTTTATGGATCTCTTCAACCTTCCAATTGCGATGAACGACTGGGGATACACTCAGACTGTCAAATCAGTTGCTGGCCTCAGTGCGATTGCCTTTCCGCCATACGCTTGTTGCGGCATTCCCGATGTTGCATGGAGCCCTGGATATCTCCGCACATGCGAGCTGTTCATCAATGGCAAATTCGCAGCGCTCTCCAGTGCCCCGTCGAACGCGGTCACCTATCAGTGGTTTCCTCATCGCGTAGTCAGGGAGCAGCGTTTCGACGGCCTGCACATCCGCACCACAATGTTCTTGCCGGCGGACATGCGGGCTGTGGTGCAAAACATCGAAGTTCGTAACCAGGATTCTTCCACCCGGCAATTCACACTCGAGTTCGACATGCGGGGCGCCGTCGTCCACAGAGGGAGCGGATGGTTCAATGAGTTGCCCGGCGAAGGCGATAATCGGCTGACCTGGAGTGAGAGTCAAGGACGCCTGACGTTTGCAGCTCAGCATTCTCCTGCGGCCTGCGTGCAGGGAATTCATCCGCCGGCCCAGCAACTATCCGGCGGCAACGTCCTCCGGTATGAACTCCAACTCCACCCCGGCGAAAAGCAGGAGTTGCACTTTGTGGCGGCGATCGCAGCGACGACGGCAGAGGCTGAAGCCATGCACGACCGCCTCCAGTCGGACTTTGCTCGTCTCGATCAGCAAAATGAGATTGTCTTTGATCATCTTCTGCACTCGGCGTTTACGCCGGGCAACAGTGCATTCTCCGGGCATTTGCCGCAGCTCAAGACCGAGAGCGAAACGCTCTGGAATCTCTACCACAATGGATTGAAGAATCTGCTCACTGCGCGCCGCTGTTCTCCCGACTCGGCCTACGGACCAACACTGCTCACGTTGAGCGGCCACGTGTTGCCCACTCTGAGTTTTCCATGGGATACTGCGCTCAGCAGCCTCAGTCTCGCTCTGCTCGACCCGCAACCCCTTCGGCAGTTAGTCGAAGTCTGGTTCCAGCGCGACATGCATCAGCACCTGGCCACTGACTACATCACCGGTGAAGCAGTCGGCCCCTGGTACGGCGTCAATGACATGGCCATCGTTCGCTGCGCGCAGAATTATCTCCGCGTCACGGGCGACTTTGCCTGGCTTGGGAAGAAGGTCGGCGATCAGAGCGTCCTCGATCACCTTTACGGTCACGCGACGTACTGGAAGAAGCTGGTCAAAGGCGGCAATGGCCTCGCGGACTACGGAGAGATATCCAATCTGCTCGAAGTCGTCAGCACCTATCTCCATGAGGTCGCCGGCATGAACGCGGGTAATGTCGCAAGCATGCGATTTGTTGCGGATCTACTCGAGCGCGGCGGACGCGGGCAAGACGCGGCGAAACTGCGCAGCGACGCGACCGATCTCGCCGCTCGCATCAACCGCTTCCTCTACGTACAAGGGAAGGGATGGTGGCGATGCGGCCAACTCGACGGCACCTTCAACGAGGTTCGTCATTGTTACGACTTCCTAGCTGTCCTCGACAATATGAGCCAAGATTTGGCCGACGACCAAAAAAAGGAGATGGCGCACTTTTTCTGGTCGAAGCTTGCCTCAAAAAAATGGATGCGTGCTCTTGCGAGCGACGATCCCGACGCCACCTGGAATGTGCGGCCTGATCACAGCTGTCTCGGCGCGTACGCCGCATGGCCGGCTATGTGTGCAAAAGGACTCTTGAAAATCGACAATCCCGCCACGGTCGCCTCGTGGCTGAGCGAAGTTGCCAAGGCCGGCAACCAGGGACCGATCGGGCAGGCGCATTTTACTGAAGACATCGTTCCACCCCTGCAGGGAGGCGCCTGCAAGGCATCTGAAGATGCTCCTTATATTGAAGACTGGTGCTGTATCGCAGGCGGAACGTTCTCCGATCTTGTAATCGATTCCATCTTCGGCGTCAGTTTTGGACTGTACGACGGCCTGCATGCAACGCCGCGACTGAGAGATTTCGATCCCTTAGCTCGCCTCGAGAATATCCGCTATCAGGGCGCCGAATACTCAATCGATGCAGCTGGGATAAAGCGGCTCGGATGAAGAGTCCACGCTTCACCATGCGCCATGCGTGAGACGAATCGCAATGTGCCGCGCACATGCTGCTGCCAATACACCCAGTCATGGCCGCCTGGATGCTCCTCATACGAGTGAGGGATCCGGTACCTCAGTAATGCCTTGTGCAGGACGCGATTGCTGTCGAGTAGCGCATCCTCCGTACCGCAGTCGATCCGGATCGGCGGAAGTTGAGCTCTATACCGCCGCATCCAGTAGAGGATATCCGTGTCACGCTTTCCTGCAGTCTGATATTCCTTTAACGGTTGCCGCAGATGTTGCATCAGAACCGAGAGGCTCGTGACCGGCGAATGAGCAATGCTTCAAGCTGCCGATTGCCTCAAAATTGAAACAATTCAATAGTTCGTCGCCCTTACCGATGGGGCATTGCCATACGAACGGCGCGCGGGAAGTAAATATTCAAGTTAGTGGCTAACTTCGGAGGTTCAAAAGAATTGCACACATACGTGAACAACAAGTCGCCTTGCTCAAACTCTGGATGTTCCTTCGCTGCATAACAAAACGTGTTCTTGTCGTAGTCGGGAGTCTGAGGCTGCATTTCAGGAACCTGGTAGATCACTTCGCCCTGCGTCCATGGCCCCGCAAGCGACGGCGCAGTGCGAAACAATATCTTGCTCGAGAACGCGTCCGGATCGAACATCACGGCGATCCACTGTTTCCTCTCCGGATGATAGCGAATCGATAGCTCCGGCGAGCCTTTTTGCATAACGGGTTGTGCCTGCGTTGGGTCAAACCCTCTATGCCATTGGCCATCATTACCCAAATATTGCAAATTCCTGGCCGGATCATTCAGCCCGTCGAGCGAGATTCGTGTCGCCAGCAGCGGTCGCGCGCCACTTTCCTTCAGCGCAAAAAGATACGCATAGCTGCCGTCGACCACCGTTGCGGATGAAGGGTACGCGTGGGCCCCATCCGGCACCAGGGTGAAATAGTCGATCTTCCACCCTTGCGGATCTCCATTCAACGAGGTAATTCGGGCAAGATCAGTGCCACAAGTTTGAAAGGCCATCGCCGCCGATTGTGCTGGAGCATTCCTCACACACAGCAGCGTCACCCATAGCTCATTGCCTGTGACGAAGCCATCCATCGCCCAGTACCAGGTGTTTGGATGCTGCGCCTTGAAAAAGTCCGCAGGATGGCCCTGCGCATCTTTCCTGATTACATAGTCCAGCTTCCAGTGCCCATGCTGGCAAGTGGAGACGCCGATACTGTTGCGAACCATCGTTGGAATGTTGCCGCGAACTGCGCGCTGCTCCCCGAAGAGCGTATCTCCGAATATCCAGACGTCGCGCCCATCGAGCAACGGGATGGAGTACGCCGCATCGGCGCCAAGCCACCCTTGCGCCATTCCGTGCTGCAGCGGGAATTCCGGCGTGCAAGGAGGCATGGCCGCTTGAGCAAATACACAATGGCATGACGCCAGCAATCCCAGCAAACCAGACAGCGTCGACGATCGAACCAATGCCTTCATTCTTCCAACTCCTGCCCTTACGGCCATGATCCGCAAGCAACTCTGCGTCCCGCTATTTGCTGGGTAGAGTCTGCGTTACCACAACCGGATGATAAAGATTCATATTATTCGTAATGTCGGTCGTCACTGTCGAATTGCAAGCGTAGGTGAAGAAGAGCTGCCCCGCAGTCTCGAACTCGACGTGCTCTTTCGCGGCGTAACAAAAGACGTTTGGAGTATAGTTCGCATTACCTGGTTGCATCTCGGGATACGAGTAGAGACTCTCCGATGGTCCCCATCCACTCGTTAAAGAACTGGAAAGACTGTAATAGGCCTGATTGTTGAGGCCGGCCGGATACACGGCGATCCACTGATTTGTCGAAGCGTGATAGCGAACGGTCATTTCTGTGGCGCCAGGGTTGATCACTGCCGCATTATCGCTCGGCAATGTGGTTGCGGTATCCTGCCAGTTCTCCCAGGTGCCGCTGGTATTCAGATATTGCCAGCTCGTGTTGCCGGGACGGGCGAGGCTATTCAATTGGGTTAGCGGAATGCGCAGCAGCGCGAGATACGGTGTGCTGCCAACTCCTGTAAAGAAGTACGCGTAGGTTGCGCCCTGGGGATCAGCCGGATTTGGGTTTCCGTTTGGCCCCTGATTGGCCACGATCGAAATGCCCGGAACCGCACTTCCCCCTGTGTTCAGCTGCTGATACGTGATCGACCACTGGGACGGAGAAGCTGTGTAGTTGCCGATGCTCACCAGCTGGGACCCCGCGTAGGCAAACCCGAAGGCACCGCCACCTGTGGAGTACATCTGCATGAGTGCCAGATAGAGCGTTCCGTTGTAAACGAATCCGTCCATCGGCCAGAACCAGTCAGCACCAGATGCCGTGAATACCGGACCCGGATTCGACGTCCCCATGCCAGGCCAGTAGTACTGGAACGTGCAGCTGGTTCCCGAGCATGTCGATATCGCGATGGAGTTGTGGATGAATCCGGTGGCTTCTGTTCGGCTGGTTGCGCTCGGCGGCCCGATAAAAGTATCCGCAAAGATCCACAAGCTCTGCCCAGTGCCGATGGGGATGGAATACGCGCCATCCGCGCCAAGCCAACCTTGTTGATAAGGAAAGTAGCCGGACGAGGTTGGATTCGTTGGAGGTGTCGGGGTCACCGTTCCGCCTCCGCCGCTTCCACCGCATGCGACAACAAAACCGCTCACAAAAAGTGAAAGGAAGAATAGGCTGGATGCCCTGATATGCACTGTCATCTCCGGAAGAAAGTGCTTGCTGCCACGCGCAATGACGAATAGGCTATCAGAAACCGGCGGGCGAAAGGATCACCTTTCGCCCGCCGGTTCGAATAAGCGGGTTGGTTCAGCGTTAGAAAAGCACCTTCAGCGACAGTTGGATCTGACGGTTCGTACCCGAACCCACAAGCGAATTGTCCGCATCGGCGATGGTCTCGCCCACCACCGTGAAGTTGGGATTCGTCACCCCTCCCCCCTCCGAGCAGGTCGAGATAGGTACCGTGCCCTGCTTGATAGTGGTACAAATTCCCATGTCACCGGGGTTGCCAAAGTTCGGGTGGTTCAGGATGTTGAAGAGATCGGCGCGGAACTGCGCCTTCACCTTCTGAGTCACCGGGAAATTCTTCATCCCCGAAAAATCCCATTGGAAGAATTTCGGACCCGGAAGGCTGTTCCGCGGGACGTCTCCAAGGGTCGTTGGGTCGCCAGGATTGCCATTGTAGCCCGGCTCAACCGCATACGCGTTCACGTTGTAGAAGGGATTAAGGTGATTGCTCCACGAGCCACCAGGATTGCGGACAGAGACTCCCGGAACGAAATTGGGTCGTGTAGGCAGGCCGAAGAACGTGCCGGTGAGTTGAGGGTTAAGCGCGGCACCGGAGCGAGTCTGGACGATACTCGAAGTCTGCCATCCTCCCAGGGCGGTGCGCTTCAGCAGGTTCGCGCCCTTCAATTCGGGTAATTTATAGGTCACGCTGCCGGTGAGGTTTTGCCGAATGTCCTGGTCGGCGTTCCCCATATCCTTTGTTGGGTCCAAGGGATCTGAGTAATTGTTGAGGAAATTCACGAAGTCGTTGCGTGTGTGCGCCCAGGTGTAATTCGCTTCATAATTGAGATTGCCCGCGTTGTGGCGTACCTGCGCCTGCAATGAGTGGTAAACTCCGCTCAATTCGCAGGCTTCGAGACTTTCGTTTGCGAAACCGGAGTACGGGCGATTGTTCTGATTCACCAAGTTACCCGGATTCAGATTGATTGCGGCAAAGTTCTGGCCTGCTTGCATGCGGTGGTCTTGATTGCCGACGTAGTTGATTGTCACAACCGTATTCCGCATAACCTCCTGCTGTACCCCGAAGAGCCAGTTCTCCGAATATGCATCGTGCACATCCTGCGGCATGATGCTGACGTTCTGCGTGCCGGGAGGCAGAATGACGTTGGTCATGGGATATGCAAGAGGCTGAACCGCCGTGAAGATGTTGACAGAGTAACTTTCATACACAGGATTATTCGCGACAAAATTTGCGCCAAACTGGAGTGGCAGGTAGAACAAGCCGTAGTATGCATGAATTACGGTCTTACTGTGACCAAATGGATCGTAGCTCAACCCTACGCGCGGCGCTACATCCACAGTCGGTCCTGAGTAAAGCGGCTTATTCGGCGAGAGAAACGATTGAGTCTGAAAATCAAAGTTTTGTTGCAGATGGTTTCTATCGCTCCAGACTGTGTTGGCGTCGGCGCGCAGTCCAAGATTAACCGTGAGCCTGCTGCTCACCCGCCAGTCCTCTTCGCCGTACACATCCCAATTGGAGTTACGAACACCGAAGAAACCCGGGAATCCAATCTTCGACACGGAAAATGGCTGATCGCTCTCCAAAGCATCGAAGCTGCCAAATTGGAATGTTTGCTGTGGGCGCAGCCACTCGTCCAAGCGATTGAATTGAATCTGAGCGCCAAACTTAAACGTCCTGCTTCCCGCGGTCTTTGTGGCATTGTCTAAAATGTCGAAGGTCGCGTCATCGTTGATTTGATTGAAGGTAGCCGGACCAGGGAGAGAACCCAGGTTGGTGAAGAATCCCGCAAATCCGACAAGCGGCTGCGGCGTGTCCGAGTTGGTATCGGAGTGAAACTTCTGGATTGACGCGCTGAATTCGTTGATGAGCGTCGGGGTGAACGTGTGAGTTTCGTCAACCATCCCGTATTGATTAAGCAGGGCCAGCGGCGATGTCTGCCCCTCGTTAATCCCGTATTGCTGGACGGTCAGCCCGTCGTCGATGGTATAGCGGGCGAAGATCCGATCACTGTTGGTGGGAGTGTAGTCGACGCGAATTGCGCCGCTGTTTTCACTTACGGTTGTCGGCAGAGCCGTGGGTTGGTAGACAAGGTCGGAGCCATTCTGCGGTAGCAGGTCGCCAAATATGTCCACATCCGTATAGCCCAGTGGAATGTTGCACGTTGCCGGGTTAGCGGGAATATCCGTGCATCCCGCCGGCAGCGGCGCCATTTGCGCCTCAACGGTCGCCATCGCGGGATTGAGCTTCATTTGCTCACGGACATATGCGCTGGGCTCTGTATTCACATTGTTGATCGGAGTGGTCTTCTGTTGAAGGCCTTCGTAGTTGGCAAAGAAGAAGAGCTTATTCTTCGCAATTGGACCGCCGAGGTTGCCGCCAAATTGATTCATCCGCAGGGGGACACTCGGGGTAAGGATCGGGTTGTAGAAATAGTCTTTCGCGTCAAGGGCGTTGTTGCGGAAGAATTCGAACAACTCACCATGATAGTGATTGGTCCCGCCCTTGGTGATGATATTCATTTGCGGGCCGAGCGAATGTCCCACGTCGGCGCTATAGCCGCTGTTGGCAAAATCGATTTCCTGAATGCTGTCGACGCTGGCCCGCGTCATGCGGTTGGCCTCGTTGCCTTCAGTCTCATCGAAGCCGCTGATGTCAGGGCGCGATGCATTTTGGCCGTCCAGCGTTACTTCGATGCCAGACATGAAATTCTCCTGGCCGTTAATGCTGCCCTGGAAGAAGCTGGTCGAATTCACCGAACCCGGCGCGATCCCAAGAAAATCCATCACATCGCGCCCATTCGTGGGCAGGTTCTGAATCTGCTCTTCATTTAGCGTCGTTCCCGATGTGGCGTTGCTCAGGTTCACTGTCGCCATTGTGCCCGTCACTTGAACGCTCTCCGATACAGCGGCCAGCGAGAGCTTTATATCAACTCGTGTTGTTGCGCCGGCATTCAGCACAAATGGCGCTGAGGCCGCCTTTCCGAAGCGATCCGCCGAAGCGCTTACAACATAGGTGCCGAAAGGCAACGCGGGAACCGTGAAGAGCCCGGAGTCTCCGGTTTTTGCAGTCGTCACAATGCCGGTCCCAGTATTGGTGATCGTCACCGACGCGTGCGGAATCACAGCGCCGGTTGGATCGCTGACCGCGCCGGTGATCGTACCGGTATCGAAATTGCCAGCGCCCTGCGCGCCAGCCATCCATGTTGACGACACCAAGAAAATCGCCAAGATCGCCATGTAGGCCAAACTCAACCTACGGTGACCGGCAAATGTCCCATCCCTATCACTCGAAATGACCCTGAATTGCTTCGACATTCCTGCCTCCCTCAAAATTTCGGATCCTTTGCTTTTTTCATTACGGCACAAAACTCGGCCTGTTACGTTTACAGTGATAAAGATTACTACTGGTTTCTAATTAATGTCAAGCGAAATTTGTCACTTTCGTTTTTCCGTTCGACGGACACAAAATCTCCCGGCCTCAGCGGCATCGAGGTATAGGCGAGACTGTGAGAATAGCTGGCGGGACACGCCAAAACTTGGGAAAAACATTGTGTGGGGAGTCACGATTGGTGATCGCGAAATCCAGTCCTGGTATGAAATCAGGGGAGACCCACGGAAAAACCAGGCCTTGCCCTTGACCCGTTCAAAAGAACTAGGCTTTAGCCTCCGCCACGATCGGAATTGCTCCTAAAAGGGCCGCATTGTCACCTAATTCAGCAGCGCGCACTTCGACTTTGCCCCAGGGCGTCCAGGCGTGCTTTTCCACGTGCGACTTTATATATGGAAGGATTGCATCGGCACTCTTCATCACGCCGCCGCCCAAAATCACGATTTCCGGGTCATAGGCGTGCACAAGTCCGACCGCGACTGTGGCCCAGACCCGCAAACAACGATCGCGGATTTCGCAGGCGCTTCTGTCGCCGCGCGCCGCCTCTCTAAACAACTCCCGAAAACCGATGTTTTCGTATCGGCAAAGAGAGCTGTCGGCGATGCCTGTCCACTCGTGCACAATTAACGGAAGCGACCATCCTGATGCTTCCGCCTCAGCGCATCCTATGGCCCCACAGGTACATTTGCGGCCGTCAAACTTAACTGGGAGATGACCACCGAGGCAACCAGCCTGCGCATGTTTCCCGCGGAGCAGTTTCCCTTCGATCATCGCGACTCCGCCGATCCCCGTTCCCAGCGTGATCATCACGATGTCTCGAAATCCTCGTCCGGCACCGGCGTAGGCCTCGCCAAGCAAAGCCATGCGCGCGTCATTTTCCACGAACAGCGGCAAGCCCAGCGACTCCTGACCCCATGACTGCAGGTCAACCTCGTGAGCGTCGAAATATTTGCCGTTGCTACCCAGAGCTTTCCCGCGATAAGAATCCACAATCACGGGAAGCCCGAGGGCGACGCCGCTCACTTCCCCTTCATGAGGGATCTTCCCTCCGCCCAGTCGTTTGAGCGAGTCGGCCAGTCGGGGAAGTATCCTCGCAAGACTTCCCGCATTCTCGACATCCAGGATCTCAGATGCGAGAATTCTGTCGTCCTCGACAAGACCGCAATTCGCGTGACTACCGCCAAGATCGATGCTGAAGCATTTCATCGTTTGCTACTCCCGTTCTCATCGCTGGCGATCGTTCATGTTGTGAGGAATTGTCAACTGCAGAGTCAGGGTTTCGTGTGCACCAATGTTGATATCGTCTTTGTTCAACCCTGGGTGAAGGATGACGTCCTCTGTCATGGCAGTTTCCGCGACGACGCTGATCCTGAGAGACGAGTGAATGGCAACCATCGTCGCGCTTCCCGCAATCTCCTGCAATCGAAGAGTGTAGTGGTCCGGGTTTCCATCGGCCGACGGTTTGAAAGCGAGAATAGCAACATTGGGCGCAGAAATGGAAAAAAACGACCCCGTTTTCTCATCCGGCGCGCGATCGGGAGGCAGTAGAGCTGCAATCAGCGGCACGTCGAAATCCCAACCGGCGCGATACGAGCCCACCGGATCGAAGACCGCCGCCGAAGTGATACCGAAAGACGAAGTGTACCGCGGGCCATAGCCAGGTTCGACTGTGGGGAACGTGACCACGCCGGCATCTTTCGTGTCGCCCTGGTCCGCCTTCTTCAAAGCCGTTACCCGTATCACGTTCGTGTAATCTTTCAGGACTCCGGCGGTATTGTAAGAGAGCAGCGGCCTATCGAAGAAGTCTTCTCGTTGCAGCAGGCTGATAGCGTTGGACCGCTTGCTACCGTCGTCCATCAGCACCAGCGTGTGAATGGGCACGGCCGCATCGGTTTTTGCTCCCGGCAGGTAATCGTTGGGCAGGTCATGGAAACCGATTCCGTCGTCGACCATAATCTTGGCGGGGTTGTCAAAGCGAAATGCGAATTCGAAGCTATAGTACTCGGCGCCTTTTGAC
>JBAPYY010000013.1:0-3778 GCA_049284975.1 Occallatibacter sp. | reverse complement strand
AGATGTTGCCGATCGCATGGCAAAGTCGATGGTTCATGCGGTCGAGCTATGCGGCGGCGGCAATAAGGACCCGTTTTGAGACACAACGCAAATATGTGAACGACCGCGAAGCTTGGTTCGCGGCCGTTTATGTTTTGCTCAACTGCGATTAATACTTGACGATGGCTGTAAACGAGTCCGGCTTGAGGCTGGCGCCGCCTACCAGCGCACCGTCAATCTCTTCCTGACCGATGAGCGATGTGGCGTTGTCCGGCTTGACGCTGCCGCCGTAGAGAATGCGCATCCCGGCTGCAACATCCGCGCCCAGCAGTTTGGCCACTTCAGCGCGAATGATCTTGTGTGCATCGACGGCAATCTCCGGCGTAGCGGTTTTGCCCGTGCCGATGGCCCACACAGGCTCATAGGCAATCACGATGGGTGCTGCGGCATCGGCCGTGATGCCGGCAAAAGCTCCGGTAATCTGCGTCTTGAGCACCTGCGCGGTCTCGCCCGCCTCGCGCTCGGCCAGCACTTCTCCCACGCAAACAACAGGAATCAGCCCGTGCTTCAACGCGGTGTGAAGCTTCTTATTGACGATCTCGTCGGTCTCGGCGAAGTACTGACGCCGCTCGGAGTGGCCGATAAGCGTGTGCGTTCCGCCCACTGCAAGAAGCTGGCCCACCGAAGTTTCACCGGTGTAAGCGCCCTCCTCGGCAAAGTGGATGTTCTGCGCGCCGACGGCTACATTACTGCCCTTTGCTGCGGCAATCACAGTAGGCAAAAGAACTGGCGAGGGAAACAAGGCGATCTCGTCGCGCGTGTGCCCGGCAACGAGGGGCAAAAAGGCATCGACAAAAGCCTTGGCTTCGGCAGGCGTCTTGTACATCTTCCAATTAGCGGCAATGAGTGCTTTACGGGCCATTTTTTCAGAACTCCTCTGTGTAATTTTAGCGGATGGAGTTGAGAGGTGGGGGTGACGGCCGGCACAGTGCGGCAGAAATCCTGAAACTGCGGCACATGGAAAACTTGCTTACTTAGTCTTGAGATCCTAATGCCAGAACGGCGGTCAAATCGGATGGCACTTCTCCGTTGAAGAAAGCCAATCGATGATCGGAGTCGCCCAAATCCATTGTGAAGTGGTACCAGACGCCGTCTTGAAGGATGCCCATATTCCACGGGCCTGAGACCGAGTCGGAAAATTGCCAGACGATGTGGTAACCGTCTTCGTTGGTAAAACCTTCGTTGTCTGCCTGAATGATGGCTTCTCCGCGCTCCCAGAGGGCCGAGCGCAAGGCGTGCAGCGCGTTGCCGCCTTCCACCGTCTCCGCTCCTTGCAGGTGCTGAAACGCGTAGATACTTTTGACTTCAGCCAGATATTCCGCAAGCCATTGAACGCCGCTTTCCGGCTTGCAGTCATGGAGTTCCTCAATGAATTCAGCGACCTCGTCCTGACCAATTGAACCCGTGCTGACGGGGTTGCGCTCGATCAAAGCTACCTCGACGTCGTCCGCGCTGGAAAGCAGAAGAGTTTCCCACTCCTCCTCGCTTCCCTCTTCTATGGTCAGTTTGTACTCTGAATGCTCTTCCTGAATTAGCTGCGCAAGCTCTTCAAAGGAAGGAAATTCTTCATCTTTCGACAAGACTCGCGTGTAGTAACCCATTTTGTCTCTCTCGACTCGATAAATGAACTGGCCCGGAGAATAACGTCCGGGCCAGCGAACTTCAATTCTTGAATTTCTACTTGTTGGTCAGCGCCTCAACCCCTGGCAGCTTTTTGCCTTCCAGGAATTCAAGCGAAGCGCCGCCGCCGGTGGAGATATGGGTGATCTGGTCGGCTACGCCGGCCTGGTTGATGGCTGAGACCGAGTCGCCGCCGCCGATGATGGTGATGGCTGTCCGGTTGGCCGCAACAGCATGGGCGATGGCGTTGGTGCCCACGGCGAAGCGGGGAAACTCGAAGACTCCGGCCGGGCCATTCCAGACGATGGTGCGCGCGGTTGAGACGACATCCTCGATAGCCGCGATGGATTTGGGACCGATGTCCAAACCTTGCCAGTCGGCGGGAAAATCGACCGAGCAATCCCACGGCTGGGTTTTGGCGTCAGCGGCAAATTTGTCGGCCAGGATGTTATCGACAGGCAGCAGAAGCTGGACTCCTTTGGCTTTGGCTTTCTCGATGGCGGCTTTGGCCATGTCGATCTTGTCTTCTTCCACAAGGCTCTTGCCGGTGGCCACGCCCAGCGCGCGCTGGAAGGTGTAAGCCATGCCGCCGACAATCACCAGCGTATCCACCTTGTCGAGCAGGTTGTCGATCACGTCAATCTTGCCTGAGATCTTGGATCCGCCGATGATGGCCACAAAAGGCTTTTCGGGCGATTCCAGGGCCTTGCCGAGATAGGTAATTTCCTTTTCCATCAGCAGGCCGGCAACAGCGGGCTTGAGAAAGTGCGTGATGCCCTCGGTGGAAGCGTGGGCGCGATGAGCGGAGCCGAAGGCGTCATTGACGTAGACCTCGGCAAGCGATGCCAGAGCTTTCGAGAAGGCCGGATCGTTGGCCTCTTCTTCGGCGTAGAAACGCAAATTCTCAAGCAGCAGCACCTGGCCGGACTCAAGCTGGCGAGCCATTTCGCCGGCGACTTCGCCGATGCAGTCCGGCGCGAAAGCTACGTTCACATCTTCGCCCAGTGACTTGTCGAGCAACTCGCGCAGACGGTGAACCACCGGACGCAGCGAATATTTTGGATTCGGCTTGCCCTTGGGACGGCCCAGGTGCGAGGCCAAAATGACTTTGGCCTTGTGCCGGATGGCGTAGACGATGGTGGGCAGCGTGGCTGCAATGCGTGTGTCGTCGGTGATGGTGGAGCCGTCTTCGGTGAGCGGCACATTGAAATCGACGCGGATGAAGACCCGCTTGTTGGCCAGGTCGATGTCGCGAATGGAGAGCTTGGGCATGGGACGGCCTTCCTTGTAGTTCAGTTACGGGGTAATTTTGGGGCCCGGTGCGGCGCCGGTTTCAATGTCCGAAATCACGGCGTCCATCTCGATTTCAACCCGCCACGCGGGGTCGAGTAATTGAGAAACCACCACCATGGTAGCAGCGGGACGAATCTCCGAAAAGTACTCGCCATGAACCAGTCCCACCGCCTCCCAGTCTTCGGGGTGGACCAGGTAGATGCGCGTGCGGACAACATCCTTGAAAGAAGCGCCGGCCTCAGCCAGCGCCTTGGCGGCAATCTCGAAGATGCGCCGCGTCTGGCCGGCAGCGTCGCGCTCTTTGGCGCCTACCGGGGCGGTTCCAGAAAGATATACGGCGTTGCCCACGCGCACCGCGCGAGAAAAACCGATAATGGGCTCGAAGGGCGACTTACCGCTTATGTTCTTGCGCATGGTGTGTGAAAGGCGCGCCGCGGAGTGAACCGCGGCGCGCTGAGATTTACAGGCCCTTCTTCGCCAGGAAGCCGATCAGATCGACCACGCGGCTGGAGTAGCCCCACTCGTTATCGTACCAACTGAGCACCTTGACGCTGTTGCCGACCACCTTGGTGAGAGGCGCGTCAACGATTGAGCTGCGTGCGTCGCCCTTGAAGTCGGAACTGACCAGCAAGTTGGTGTCGTAGCCCAGAATGCCCTTCAGCTCGCCCTCTGACGCCTTCTTGAAGGCGGCGTTCAAGGCTTCCGCAGTGATGGGCTTCTCGGCGATGAAGGTCAGATCGACGATGGAGACATTGGGGGTAGGAACGCGGATGGCGAAGCCATCCAGCTTGCCCGAGCTCTCCGGGATGACCAGCTTGAGGGCCTT
>JBAPYY010000012.1:0-2099 GCA_049284975.1 Occallatibacter sp. | reverse complement strand
GGTAGATGCCTCCCGGCGGGTTGCCGCGCATCTCCTCTTGCACGTTGGCCGGCGTAGGCCAGTTGTGAAAGATGCCGGCGCCTCCATGGATAATCCACTTGCTGTTTCCGAATACATCCCAGGCCGCGCCGGCACGCGGGCTGAAAATGTCGGTGATGGCGCGATTGAGCGCGTGTTTCTTTTGCAGAACAAAGCCGTTTGCAATCTGCTCAGTCCTGGTCTGACCAGGGCCCATGTAGAAGTTGCCAAATACGGTCTCGGGGGTGCGCGAGTAGGGATTGCCCATGTCATCCCAACGGACGCCGTAGTTGACGGTGAGGTTTTTGTGCGCCTTCCAGGAGTCTTCAAAGAAGGCCCCACTGGTGATGGCGGCGGCATTCCAGTTCCATTGCTCCTGCGCGCCGGTCAGGGGATTGTAGGCCACGCCACCTTCGGTAAATGGCTGAACGGCCGCGGGGTTGGTGGTATCGGTAGCAATCATGTCCCCGAGATTGTTGAAAGAGAACTGAGGCAGGTCATGGGGGCCTGAGAATAGTTCGACGTCGTCGCCCGTCCAGCCCTCATAGCCGAGCTTGAAGGTGTGCGCGCCCTTGATGTGAGTCAGCACATCGCGCCAGTGATAATTGTGCTGGATGAAGTCGCCCTCTGCGAAGCCCTCGCCAAATGCGCCGTTGCCATTGCTGCCGGCGGTTAAAAAGCCCACGTTGATATCGGGAACCTTGAACTCGGCGTTTTCTTCCTGAATTCCCTCTACGCGCATACCTGCAACACTCGCCTCGTTGAGGGTATTCGCGGAGAAGGTGTGGGTTTCATTGCCCTGCCATGCCAGGGTCCAGGTATTCGCGTCCCACTGAAATGCCGGTCGGGCTCCAGGATCGCCGGAGAGGAGGTTTCCCTTGTAGATGTCTCCATAGATCCGGTCGTTTTTGTAGGCCTTGTCTATGCGCAGATTCCACTGCGTGGCGTTACGTGGGGCGGAGCCGGCCCAATTGCCGAAGTCCACAGCAGTCGCGCTGCAGGCCAACTGTCCTGCCCCGTCGCAATACGCGCCCATTCCCGCCTGGGTCAGGGTCAGCGAAGGTGAGGAGCTGGTGACTTTTACCGGATAGCTTGAGAGAATCTGCGTTCCAATCGTGTTTGGATAAGCGGTCTTCGCCCAGGCAACAACTGCCGGATCCTCAAAAGAGACTGTGCCGCTTGAAGCCCCGACCGATCGTAGCGGCTCAATGGACGCGAAGAAGAAGAACTGGTGGTGCGGGAGGATGGGACCGCCGACCGTTCCCGACATGTTGTTGCCGTGATACTTGGCAAAATCCGATTGCTTGGCAAAGTCGCTGCTGGTCCACAGAGACTGGTTGTTGAAATAGTCGCTGGCGCTGCCGTGGAACCTGTCGCCGCCAGCCTTAGTGGTTATCGCCATCTGCATGGAACTGGCGCGGCCATAGTCAACGGTGTAGGTGTTGACCTGAATGCTGACTTCCTGAATGGAGTCGGGATTTGGTTGCAAATTGAGCACGCCGGGGCGGATGGCGCTGGTAATGTCCAGGCCGTCCACAATGTACATATTGCCCATGGCGCCCTGACCATTGGCGCTCGAGTCCACCTGCTGCTCCGTAGAGAAGTTGTCCGCAGCCGATCCGGGAGTCCCGCCGGCGGTTAGGCCGAGGCCGATTACTCCTGGCGCCATGTTCACGAGGGTGGTTAAGTCGCGGCCGGCCAGTGGTAGGGTGTCAACCGAAGACTGTAAGAGCGTCATCTCGTTGCGGGTTTCGGCAGTGTCCACAACTGGCGCTTCCGTGGTAACCGCAACGGTGACATTCGCCGAAGCGACGGACAAATTGACCGGGACATCCAGTGTCTGATTGGTTTCCAGCGTCAGTTCCACAGCGGTTTTGGAAAACCCTGCCGCCTGCGCTTCCAGCCGGTACTTGCCTGGTGCAAGGCTCAGGAACCGGTAGGTCCCCGAGGCATCGGAGACAGCGCTCAGATCTTGGCTGGTGTTGGGGTTGATGAGATGCAAACGTGCGCCTTTCACGGCTGCGCCGGCTGGGTCCTGAACAGTTCCTTGAATGTTGGCACTGTACTGGGCGAAGCAGGTG
>JBAPYY010000011.1:0-5633 GCA_049284975.1 Occallatibacter sp. | reverse complement strand
AGCTTCTCCCGCTTCCGCGTCTCGGCAATCTCGTATGCCGACTGCATACGCATTAGCGTATCCATCTTCACGCCGAATGCCTTCTCAATCCGCAGCGCCATATCCCCCGACAGCCCAGCCTTGCCGTTCAATAAGCTGGACAGCGCGGGGCGGGAGACGCCCAGTGCCGCCGCCGCTGCCGTGACCGACAACCCCGCAGCCTCGACAATTTCCGTCCGGATAAATTCCCCTGTGTGGGGAGGATTCTTCATAGCCATGGCCTTTTCTCCTCTTTTTCTAGTGGTAATCCTCTAAGTTCACTTCGCGGATTTCACGCTCGGCAGCACTGACTCGAAACGTAAGGCGCAGGTTGCCGGTCACGCTCAGACTCCACGTTCCTTTGCGGTCCCCAGTCAGCCGATGCACCTTCCAGTTGGGAAGACTTTGCAGCTCCTCAGGAGATTCCATCTCGTCGAGGAAGGCAAGCATTTTGCGCAGCTTGTCCGCAGAACTCGCCGGAACCCCTTTCGTGCTGTCTTCTTCATAGAGCCTCGCCAGGCCCTTATGGACGAAGTCTCGTATCTTCATCTAATCAACTGTAGCCTGTTGCTTAACGCTTGTCAATCTTGAGTTGCGCCTCGTCACCAAGCTTGAAAAACCCCCACAAATAAGGTTGCGGAATCGTCGCGTCTTCGCCCACCCACCTCTTCATGAATCGCCCAACATTTCCCGTCCCCTAAATTCCTCTTGACAATGGCTCTACCGCAAGGCAAACTGACATTCCCGACTGGGGGCGCACGGGAGTCCCGGCGGCCGGAAAGGCGCCAGCTTTGCGAGCTCATAGAAATCTCCTTGGTTTAGCTTCCATTTTCACAGCCGTTGCCACTCTTCTCGGGCCGGCAAGCTTGTGCGCGGGGCAAATTACAGTTCAAGTCCCCTCACTGCTGCCCACAACCACCAGCAGCGTCAACTTCACTGTTCAGGACTGGGGTTCTGTAACTGGCTCTGACTTGCAGCATTTGTCCCCTCAAACCTTTCAGTCCGATCAGCAGTACTTCACCGTAAGCGTAGATACGGGATCGTTCTCCCGCGATAAGGTAAACCGTTTTCAATTTGATTTATATGTGCAGAAAACCAACGATTCCAGCGCGGAACATTTTCATGTTTACGAAGATCCGGTAGGCGTCTTCATTGACTACATTGCGCCCGTTGAGATAAGCGTCAAGTCCGCGGGAATTGTCGATAGCGCCAGCCTCACTGATATCCCCATTCACGCGCAATACGAGGGCGATGTTTTTTCACGCACCGGCACCGGAAATCCTATTCCGGTAGAATTGGGAATCAGTTCTCAAATCAATATTCCGATTGTCAGCAACCTCACCAACCTTCAAGCCAGTATTAATGCGGTAACAGTTTCTTCCACAACCTGCACAAAATGCTGGCAAGGGCAACTCACCGCGACTTATGACTCGACTGTGCAGCCGAGCGGGCCATCCGCTTTGATTCTCACGGTGCAGCCTAATACGCTGTTTGCTTTGTACGCCTCCGCGTTCGCGGTGGATCCGCATAAGGCTCATGACACTCTCGCCGTATATGTAACCAGCACGCCAGGCCAAGGCGGGCTTCCAAGCCTTCCGCAGAAGATCGAGATTCCCGTTCGATTTTCACCGTCGTTTCTATACCTGGCGTCGGCCGTCATCCTGGGGTCGCTGCTTGGATTTGGAATCAGGCGCCTGATTCCTGCTGCGGCTTCCGATGCTGCCGCAGGTGCCGCCGCCGTGCCTGCTACGGGACGATTCCCGCGATGGGCGCGTGATCTGCTCCTGAGTGTGGCGACCGCGGTTATTGTCGAGCTTTTCGGGTTGGTGCTCTTCAACAACACCAATACCTCCGTCGTCGTCTTCGGCTTTTCACTGGATCCATCGCAGGTGGCGCCGGCGTTTTTGGTCGCCATTCTCGTGGCTGGCGGCCCGCCGGTAGTTTCCAGAATTTCAGAAGCAATCAAAGTCTGAGGTTTCTTATGCAAAGTAAATTGGCGCAGTTTTTTCTGTCGGCGTTATTCATCGCAGGCGCGCAACTGATCACCGCGCAGAATCAAGCGCTGGGACGGCCCGTAGCTATAGACAGGCTGGCTCCGGGCTCGCTGTTCGTGCTGGGCGCGCAAGGAGCCGTGCATGCCGTGGATTTTCAAGGCGGGAGGCCCGCCATAACGGGCACATTCCGCCTTCCTTCCGGGTGGGCAGGCTCGGACATTGTCTGCGCTCAGGTCGGCGGCCAGATTACCTTGTTCATTGCCACCAATTACGGTCTCACTGGCCAGGTCAGCATGTACTCCGCAACGGGAACACAAACCCGGTCGTGGACCCTTCGCAGTGGCGTTGCGGGAATTCAATATGACGCCGCCGACTCGACCCTTTACGTTGCCAGCGGCCGCACTCCCGAAATCTTTCGCATAACCATGGCAAACGGAAGCCAGCCGGAGTTTGTTGCCGAAGCTTCCGGCAGTCAGCGCTTAGGACCGATTGTCTACGACTCAAAAGAAAAAGCGTTGTTGGTTGGCGATCTCGTGATGGGCGCGATTTACAGGGTGGATATAGCCAATCACAAATCTTCCCTGCTATTCTCCGGATTGACAAGCCCGCAGGCGCTCAAGCTGTCTCCTGATGGTTCGACGCTGTTGATCGCCGACGCCGGAGCCCGACGAGTAATGTCTTACTCCGTTGCCCAACCGAAAGCCGCGCCCAGAGTCTTCGCGAAACTTCCCGAGTTCCGCAGTCCCTCCGGGCTCGCGTGGGCAAATGAGGGTCTTGTCGTTTCTGACGATGGTGCGAAGAAACTCTTTTTTCTCTCGAAGAGCGGAATTCTCCAGGAAACGCTGCCTGCGGAGAAATGAAATTCCTTTTCCGCCGGATTCCCTCTCGCCTGGCAGTCGCTCTTTTCCTGCATTTTTCCGAGGAACCGCTCTTTCACGGTTAGCGTAACCATCAACATGTGATGCACATCACCACAAACAGGCCTCCTGCGGTGGCACCATAAGTAAACGGGGCATCAGAAGCACTATTGCCCTTTCCTTTCGCCACTTCACAGGGGAGGCCCAAAATGAAGCTAGATCCGTCTGCATTCGTCGCCGACCCGGAGTTGATTCAGGCGCTCGAAAAGCATTCCACTGCAATCTCCTGCGGCGCCGATCGAGTCCTCTTCTCCCAGGGCGATAACCCTCAGGGGCTCTACATTATTGATCAGGGCGAGACCACCCTCACCATGACCTCACCCACGGGTGAGCAGTTGGTTTCCGTCCAGGCGACCGCCGGTTCCCTGCTAGGCCTGCCGGGGCTGATCGGCAATGAGCCTTATTCGCTCACCGCCATCGCCCGCAATGGCGCGCGGCTCAGCTTCATTCCTCGCGACGAGGTCACCAGCCTCATGCGCAACACACCGCCGCTGGCGCTCAAAATGCTGCAAGTGCTGGCCGCCGAGGTCCGCTCTGCCCGTAGCGCCTTGTCAAACTTTTAGGCGCCATCGAATTTGCGCCAGAAAAGCACCTCCCGAAATCCTCCCCTGCAACCAGTTTTTTCTGAGAGAATAAATCCTGTGCCGAGACCTCACTAGGTCAATGCGTATTTTTGTGCCCCTTTTTCCTCAGTTCCCCTGCACTCAACGCCAAGGAGATGGTCCATGAGCAATCCCGCGCTGCACCACAAGATCACCTACATCGAGTTCACCACCACCAGCATTGAATGGACAAAAAAGTTCTACTCCACCGTCTTCGGCTGGAGCTTTCAGGACTGGGGTCCGGAGTACATCGGCTTTGCAGGTGCCGGCATCGATGGCGGCTTTGCCAAGGGCGATGCGCAAGCGACACCAGCCAAATCCGCGCCGCTCATCGTGCTCTACTCCTCGGACTTGAAAGCTACTGAGGCCGCGATTGTGGCCGCGGGAGGCAGCATCGTTGTGCCGACATTCGAGTTTCCTGGCGGACGCCGCTTCCACTTCTCTGACGGCGGGGGCAACCTGCTGGCTGTCTGGTCCGAGTAGAACGCTACAACGAACCTTAGGCAATGGGTGCCCCAGGTCCCGATTCTGGGACCTGGGATCTACTCCGCACCTTGCCACTAACCTGCTGCATTTTTCAATTTATCAACGATTTCGCCTAACCCGGCTCAATGGGAGCGGAACGCTGCCACGAGCGCGTCTTCCGGCTCAACCCGCACACGAAAATCAGCGTGGGCCTCGGCTAGCAAGACCCGCCCGTCTCGACCGATCACAAATGTGGCAGGCAGCGGCAGCCGCCAACTCTCGTCGCCATTCACAAAGGGAATGTTGATCAGAATCGATTTGTAGTACTCGCGCAGATACTCAGGGACGGTGTAGGCCACGCCGAACGTTTCCGCGACGGCGCAGCCGGGGTCTGAGAGCACGGCGAACGGGAGCCTGTGCTGGCCGACCATGAAGTCGTTTTGCCGCTCGGTCTGCGGCCCGATGGCCACCATCAGCGCCCCGCGCTCGCGCAGTTGAGGGTAGAGCTCGCGCCAGGTCTCCAACTCGGTCATACAATAAGGGCACCACCGTCCGCGAAAAAACTTGACCACCAGCGGACCCAGCGCAAGCATATCGGCCGAGCGCACCACGCGGCCGCGCGAATCGTTCAGCGCAAACTCCGGCGCCAGCGCGCCCACCTGCAAAATCCGCCCCTCGATGCCGGAAGCGAACAACTCCTCAATCGCTCGCTCGCCCACAGCCAGCCGCTCCGCCTGCACCAATTGCCGCGTGCGCGCCGTAATCTCATCGAGTTGGTCTTGAAGTGTGGTCATAAATGCATCGTTATCTGTGTTCGGTCTTTGAAGTGGTTTGAAATGATTCAGCTCCTGACACTTTCTTTTGGAGTTTTTGGTCGAGCGAGCTCAATAATCGCTGCCCAAGTCCCATAACCTCATAGGCATCAGCTGGCCGAATGTTCCTTCCGTGCGCGGCGGAATTAAGTGTTGAAAGTATGTCCATTAGAGTCGACCGCTGAATCGGGGTCAGAAGTTCTGCAGATTCCATGTCTTTTACAATGCGGCTGAGACTCTGAAAGGGGCCAGACTGGGAGTCCTTCCCGGCAATCGCTCTCAGTTTCCGTTCAATTTCGATCCGGAGGCCGGCCAGCGCAAGACTGGGATCCTCTTTAATCAATGACAGATAAGTTGGGTCAAAAATCTGTTGCTCGTCCTTTTTGAGCAAACCTGCTTTTTGCGCCTCATACTCAAGTCTGCGCACCTCTTGGAATTCAATTTTCCATCCACCGGGCATTTCCAAGGATTTGAAAATCTTTCCTAGCCAAGGGACGAAAAACATAGCGAGCAAAACTAGTGTGATGCTATCAACCTTAAGCGAGGGTACGGTCAAATGTGCGATAAGAATCGCCCCGGAAATCAATGAAATGCCGATTTGCCATTTGTAATTCCCGAGGAATTCTTTCATCTACCAAACCTCTGCTTTCCGCCCATCCCCATCGCGCCCATGCCGCCGCGCAGCATTTTGCCGGCCAAGCCGCCTTTGCCCATTTGCTTGAACATCTTTGCCATTTGCGCGTATTGCCGCAGCAGGTTGTTCACGTCCTGAACCGTCGTTCCCGAGCCCGCCGCGATGCGCTTGCGGCGCGTGCCGCTGATGAT
>JBAPYY010000010.1:0-13397 GCA_049284975.1 Occallatibacter sp. | reverse complement strand
ATCCAACATTGCGCGACCGATAAACATCAAGGTTGATCGTCGAGCCTAGCCGGCTGTTGTTGAAAAAAACTTCGCCGCTGGTCGGAGTGTCGAGCCCGCCCAGCAGTTGCAGCAAAGTGGATTTGCCGCTGCCGCTTGGCCCGCTGATGGCGAGGAACTCTCCGGCAGTGATGGAGAGTTCAATACCGCGCAGAGCTTCGATGCGTCCCTCGTCATAACTTTTGCGCAAGTCACACACTTGCAGCTGTGGACTAGTCATGGCGGAGAGCCTCCACTGGCGAAAGATGCGCCCCACGCCATGCTGGAATGAATCCTGCAGCCAGTCCGGCTGCGATTGCTATGCCCAATGCCTCCATCAGAAGCAAAAGCGGAAAAGACGCGGAGACGATGCTTGCGGTTTGTGGCAGTGCCTCCAGAGTGCGCAAGGAGCCCCAACCAATGGCAATGCCGACAAGCCCGCCGACAAGCCCGAGCACGGCAGCTTCCATTTCGATCAACAACATTACTCGCCAACGCTTCCACCCCAGCGCACGAAGAATGCCTATCTCTCGCGTCCGCTCGAAAACCGACATTGCCATGGTGTTGGCGATGCCCAGGATGCCGATCAGCAGCGCGATGGACGATGTGCCCCAAGCTGCGGCGTGGGCTAACAGCACGAGCTGGTTGTTGCTCGCGCGCTCGGCGGCAGGAATGACCCGCAAACCTGGCAGCGCGGTCTCAATCTGAGCCTGCGCCCGTACCAGGTAGTGTTCGGGCGCTTCGCCCACCGGAGCCGGCCGCAGCCGCACGTGAAACGCGGTCACCTTGCCTTCCAGGCTACCAAGCTTTTGCATCTGATCCAATGGCATAATCACCGCGCCGGCTTCGAGCGCCGAACCTCCGTGATAGATTCCTGCGACGGTAAACGTCGAACCCTGAATCTCCAGCGTATCGCCGGCATTCTTCTTCAGGCTTTCGGCTAGCATGTCCCCGAGCATTACCTCAGGCTGGCCATCCCGGAAACGCCGGCCCGACTTTAAAGTGAGCGATTCAAATTCGTACGAGTTAGCCTTCCAGCCGTAGGCCAGTGCGTTGACCTCCGGCGTCAGGTCCATCAGATTCAGAATCATCGGAGTTGCCTGGCGAACGGTCGGCAATGCATTGAGTGTCGCCCCGGCCGACTCGTTCATTGATGTGTTCAGAAAAGTCTGCTGAACGACCGCGATGTCGGTGCCGCTGCTGAGGTACATGCGCAGCCATTCGTGCTCAAAGGAGCGAGAAAAGCCCACCAGGCCAACAAAGGCGCCAATGGCCATCGCAATGCCGCCCAGCGTCAACGTTGTTCTGAGGCGTCTACGCCAGAGATTCTTCCATGCAAACAACGCGTAAGAGAGTTGCGGAGTCATGCGTTAGCGAAAACCCTCAGGTGCCAAGATCAAATGAGGAACGTGTGAATGCCAGTTTATCGACCGGCCCTAGCGGTGTCCATTTAATGCATCCCGACACAAGAACAATTCATTCAAATGCAAATGAACGTCGAGCGTCGTTTTATGAAACTTGAGCTAAACGCGATACTGCGCGCAGAAAAAGGAAGAGGTAGCAACCTGAACGGTGGCTACCACCTCAATCACACGACAACGTCTGTAAAACGGAAATGCGGGGAAAATAACTACGGCCAAAACTCACCTTCGGCAACAGCAGCCGAGTCAGCTGTCGCCGAAGGTGAGTTTTGCCTTTTTAAGGTGAAAGCGGGTCAAACTTTCAGTGCGATCATCGGGCCCGCCGAGCGCGTTTACCGGCCGCGCCCGCCTCCACCGCCGCTGCCTTTACGAGCCTGGTAGCAATCCCGGCAGAAAACTGGGCGGTCGCCACGCGGCTCAAAAGGCACTGTTGTAGGCTGTCCGCAACCCGAACAAATCACAGGTGTTCCCTGTGCCGGAGCAGAACGGTAGCCGGAGCCTCCCTGATCGTTCTTCTTTGCCTGACGGCAATTCTTGCAACGCTTAGGGGTCGAATAACCACGTTCCTGAAAGAACGTCTGATCAGCAGCGGTGAAGGTGAAATCCTGCCCGCAATCGCTGCACGTAAGTTGCATATCTCCGGCCATGGGTCTCCTCGTGGAGATTGTACAGCCGAACAGGTCTTCAAGTGCAAGAATTCTTTTGAATCGAATTACTTGTGCCAATTCGGGATTCGCGGTCAGGACATTCAACCTGACCGCGAGGCAGTCTGGGGCGCGCTTTTAACCTCCTATCACTACGGCTTCGCCTCCTCTAGCTCCCACCAGTCCAGCGCCAGCATGCGCGGATAATAGAGACCAGTCATGACGCGGATTTCATTGCCATGCATCTTGCGCAGCAGTTTGCCGTAGGCCACAATCTGGGGTGCGAATAGCTGGCGGAAGACCGGCAAGGCCTCGGCGGGTTGGATATTCTCGGCGTGGGCGGTTTTGTAGTCGATGATCCACCAGCACTCGTCTCCTACTGTGCAGGGTGCTAAACCACCCTGGAAGACGCGGTCCACTCGCACTGAACGCAAGCCTCCAGCGACGACTCCGGTCCAGGCAGCTTCGCTGGCGGCGGCGGCGTGGGGCGAAAAGATCCAGTTGCCTACAGGATCATGAGAGGCCTGCAGCGCAAGATGCAGGGCCTCGGCGGCAATACGCGCTGCCAGAGGTCGGTCTATGCCGACGGCGCGCGCCTGCGCTGCGATTCTCGGTTCAAACTGCGAGAGCGCTGAGCGGGATGCCTCCGAATCGAGATTTGTGCGAAGGCGCGCAAATTCATCAAGTAACGTATGCACTGCTGTTCCCAGAGCGCGGGAAAGCAGGCCGCCTTCGTGGCGAGCGTACAGCTGTCCGGAGCTATTCGCGGTGCCCTGTCCCAATCCGATGACAGTTGATTCCTCTGCGGAAGGGCTTAGGACCGTGACTGGCCTCGGTTGATAACTCTGTGGCAAGCGGCGCAGCAGTGTTGGCCGGGCAGCGGACGGCATCACGAGCAAATTGCTGTCGCCGGAGGCGGCGATGGAATCGATCTCCTGGCTTTCCTCGATATCCGAAGCGGCTCTTGCGGCCTTCCAATCTTCGAAACGCCTGCGGACCTCCTCCTCAAGCGCCGGCCAGGCTGTGGCGAGGAGGCTGCTTACGGGTTCCACGAGGATAAAGTCTCCGTTTTCCTCTTTGTACGCGGGGCGGGCAAACAGGTGAAGCTCTTCGCGGGCGCGGGTAGCGGCTACATAGAGAATGCGACGGGTCTCCTGCGATTCGCGTTCGCGATAGACGCCATCAACCCACTCCTTGGCCATGCCACGGTCTGCTCCCTTGCGCTGGAATGGCGCAATCAGGAACTCGGTAATCTCTCCCGACTCGTCGGGCTCGGCCAGTCCGCGCTCCAGCCAGGTCAACATTCTGGGCTTGCCGTGCCCGCTGCCGGCCTGTAGTTCGGGCACAATCACCACCTCAAACTCCAGGCCTTTGGATTTGTGGATAGTCATTAACTGTACACCGCAATCGCTGCTAGCCTCGGAGGAAGGCAGGGCGGTGAGCTTGTTGAGCGCCTCATCTAGACCGGGGCCGAAAAAGTTCTGTCCGCCGTCAGGAAGCCGGTCGAGGGAGTTCCAAAGAAGATTGAGGTTGGCTCGGGCGGTCGAATCCACACAAGCGGCGCCGCCCAGAAGTTGCCAAGACTTCTCCAGCCAGGTTCCCAGTGACGCCGTTGGCTGGGCTGCACGCAGTGTACTCGCCGCAGCGTATGTTTGGAGCAGGCGCGCGGCGGCTGCTCGCCCGGCTTCGCTGAGCAACGCAATCCGTTCTGCAATCAACTCCGGCAAAGGCCTAAGCAGCAACGACGGGGCGTCGTTGCCGGCAATCCTGTGCAGGTCATCCAGTGACAGGCCGCACCATGGCGCGCGCAAAACACCCAGCCACGCTACGCGGTCCTGGGGATTGAGCAGGGCCCTGGCCAATGCCAGCGCGTCGAGAACTTCAGGGCGCGCAGCGAGTTTTTCCAATTCGATGGCGCGAAAGGGAATTCCTGCCTGGCGCAGGGCCTCGGCGATGGGGACGAGGTGGCTGCGCGCGCGGCCCAGCACGGCGATGCGGAATTTTCCCCCGCTGGTTTTCGCTTGAGTGATGCGATCTGAATATCCTTGGATCAAAGCTACAATCTCGTCGATCTGCTCTATTCGCGCGGCTTCCTCCTCGCTTACGGGTTCGTCAATCTGGTCGCGCTGGGCTTGGGGCACGAAGGCGAGGTGGAGCGTGAAGGCCGAACCGACGCTTGCCGCCTGTTTACGAGCAGGCTCGGCCGAGGAAAACGTAACACTGCTGCCGTCGCCAGCCGCGAAAACTTGCGTGAAAGCCTGATTGAGGCGCTCGACCAGCGATGGCGCGGTGCGGAAGTTTGCCTTCAGGGAAACGAAGTCGAAGAGAAGCGGCTCATCGTTCGGGATTTCAAGGCCGGCCGTTTTGACGCGCGGGAAGAGTTCAGCGTCGGCGTCTCGGAAGAAGTAAATTGACTGCATGGGGTCGCCGACCACAAAGCAGGTGCGCCCCGCGCGATCGGGCCACGCGGCTATGAGGCTGGAGAGCAACTGGTGCTGGCGGCGGCTCGTGTCCTGGAATTCGTCCACGAGCAGGTGGCGAATGCCGTCGGAGACGGCCATCGCCGCGTCCGTGGGAAGATTGTCGTCGCCCTTGAGCACGCGCTGAGCAACCTGCGCAACCTCGATAAAATCCACTTTACCGGCTTCGGCAAAGACGATTTTCAGTTCGGCGGCGGCCTGACGCAGCAGAGTGAAGCAAGAGCGCACAATCTGCCAGTCTTCTTCTGCGTAACGTGTGGCGGGCAATGCGCGAACAGCGGCGAGCGCGTTTTCGAGGCCGGGAATGGCTGCGAGCTTTGTGACCAAAGATGAGAAGCGAGCTTTGCCGGCGCGGCCGCGAGCGGTGGACGGAAAGCCATCGGAAGTCTTCAGGCCTCTTTCTGAACGCCATGTTCCTTTTTGCGTTTGCAAAAACCCGGAGAGCAAGGAAAAAGGCTCGCGAGCGGAGTCGATTCCGTCGGAAAATGGCACGGAGGGGATCTCTACAGATTCGGCCAGTCCCCAGGGCGAGTTTGCTCCCGGTTCTTCGCAGGCAAACCGCGCCAGCTCTAGCGCCTCGTCGCGCGCGTGCGGAACCTGGTCGAAAAGCTGACTCAATTTGCTGAGTGCCGCATGCACTCCATTAGCAAACGGGCGCTCCAGACGCTCGCGGAGCGCATCCCAATCCGGCTCGCGCTCCAAAACGAAGTTGTGCATCCAGCGGTCGCGGCTCTTGAGCATTTCGACGAGCAGTTCTTCCATCTCTTGCCAGCCGTTGTCGCGCCACAACAGCAGCTCTTCGATGGCCGAGCCGAGCGTCGAGCCGGTTTGGTCAATTTTTCTAAGAGCTTCGCGGGCGGCGCGGCGATAAAGTTCATCCGGCTGCTCGGCGATCTCCAATCCTCCACCGAAGCCTGAGAGCAGCGGCTGTTGCAGGGCCAGGTCGCGGCAAAAAGAATCAATCGTCTGGATGCGAAGCTGGGCGGGCAAATCAAGCAGATTCCAGCCGAGCGCTTGTGAGTGCAACAGAGCTCGATGAGCAAGTAAATCCATCGAGAATTCGTCCGCCTGCGGAGCGGTGTCTGCAGAGGCCTTTTCCAGTTCTGCGATAATGCGATGACGCATCTCGGCGGCGGCTGCGTTGGTGAAGGTAATGGCGACAATTTGTCCCGGCGCGTCCACCTCGCCCAGCAGGCGCAGAAACCGCCGCGTGAGCAAGTCGGTCTTTCCCGAGCCGGCAGGGGCTTGAACCAGGATTGAGCGGGCCGAATCAAGAGCTTGTTCGCGCTGAGCCTTGTCAGGAGGGGCGGGTTGAACGGCAGCCTTACTCATCGCTGTCCCCCTTTCCTTCAGGGTCGTCCTCGGCTTCGAGTTGTGCGTGGTTCTCTTGAATGCGGCAAAGCGTTTGCAGACCGCAGCGCTCGCAGGTCTTTGGGTATTCGCGCGGATCGACTTCGGCTCTTCCATCGACAAAATCTTTGGCAAGCAGTTCGATACAGTCGCGCCAGGCGGAAAGCTGTTCGTCTGTGAGTGGGTTCTTTGCGAGTGAATTCGCGCTTTTCAGTCCGGGCAAGAGCGTGGCCGCGGCGTTGTGGACGCGGCCAGCGAACGCCATTTCCCCGGCGCGCACCTTGGCGAATACGAGCCCGCCAATGCGTTCGCGCTTGAGGTCCAGCGCGAAGCCGGCATAGAGCGGCAGTTGAACATCCTCAGGCCGGGGTAGATCCCAGCAACTCGGCGTGACGTTTCCGGATTTGTAATCGACTATCAGCTCAGTGCCGTCGCTGAGGCGGTCAATGCGATCCAGCCTCAGATCCAGAGTGAGCTCCTCGATGTGGACGGTGCGCTTAACCTCGGTTTCCTCGATTTGGAATTCAACTCGGGCGGCCTCGTAATTCAGCCACTCCGCGACCAAGCCTGTGAGGCGCAGTTCTTCGAGTTCCAGATAGCGGCCGGGCATAAGCTCATGCTGATGCGAGCGCAGTTCTCGAATCAGAGCACGCTGAACGTGACTGGCGACGAATGCCTCTCGGTTGCCCAGGCTCAGGAGCTCGGCGTGGCTGCCTATGCCGTCCGGCGGTCCCGCCCAAACGGCATGTAGCACGGAGTGGAGCAGCAGTCCGCGCTGAGAAGGTGTAAGGCCCGCCTGGGCTGGTTCCCAGCGTTGTGCGGCAAGGCGCGCGGTGGCGAATGCCTTGAAGGGGCACTGGGACTGCGCAGTAAGTACGCTGGCACCGCCCGCGACCTTTCCCGGCTGGAATGGGATCCGGCTGAAGTCCTGGAATGTGACGGTAATAGGATCTTCGTCGGCTGATAGCGCCAAATCCGGCGTCAGCTTCTTCGCTTCCCCGGCAATTTGGACAATCAGCCGCGAAGGGCGAGCTTCGGCGGTCTCGTTTCGCCTGGCAAAACTGAAGTGCACCTCACGTGCAGACCTTAGCAGACGGTTAGTGATTGAGCGGGCCAGTTCCCAATCGAGCTTTGGGGTCGCGTGAGGCATTCCCGTATCACGCTGGATCTCTACCGGCAGCAGCGGATGAGTTGTCCCGGCAGCAGGCCACGAGTCTTCGTCGGCGCCCAAAAACCAGATGGCATCTGCGGAAAGGCCGGCTGACTCGGCAGGGCCAGCGATCTGGATTGGCG
This sequence comes from Occallatibacter sp., assembly GCA_049284975.1. GTDB lineage: Bacteria > Acidobacteriota > Terriglobia > Terriglobales > Acidobacteriaceae > Telmatobacter. The sequence continues at coordinate 6,191 of JBAPYY010000010.1, read as the reverse complement.
CGTCGTGCGATTCAGATGCAAAGAGAGTCTCATCGAGCGTGCGGCCCAATTGAGAAAGAAATTCCTTCCAAGTGATTCGCCGTCCATCGAAGCCCAGCGAACCGCAGCTTTCTAGCGCCAGTTGCCAGCGGTAGTGGGCTTGGAACTCAGCGCTTGCGAGTGAGCGCGCGCCGCCAAACTGGATTTGTTCCAGAAGCCGCGGAATCAGTTCCGCCCAGTCGAGCGGTGTTTGAGGCCGGCGCGCAAATTCGCCAAGGGTCCGCCGGGCCTGAATGATTCGGTCAACCCAAGGAGCCGGGAGAAGCTCGGCGGCGCATCGCTGGTCGACGAAGGCCGCAAGTGTCCACTGCGTTCGCTCAAGGCTGTAACGGCGCAATGCGCGCATATAGGATTGCAGCGCCGCGGACTCCTGTGCGTTGGCGGCGATGTAGCAGGTGGAAAGGAGCCAATCGAGTTCCTGCTCGGCGAGTGCGCCGTCGAGCCATCGCAGAAGAAAATGTGCAGCCCGCGCCAGCGCAACCTGCCCGAGCGGAATTCCGAGCGAAAACTCAAAACGCGTCTCCGGACCGACGTGATGGAGAAACGCGCGTTCGATTTCGCCGCGGCGCGCGTTGGCGGCCTGCGTGACGACAAGTAAGCGGGCGCCTGGTTTCGCGACGAGCTTGCGACCGCACCAGATCGCGCAGGCCGCCAGTTCGGCCTGCACATCGTCTGCGGCATGAAAATGAATCTCGGTCGATGGTTCACCTCTGGCAACTTCATGCCACTCGCCCCAAGCGTCGAAGAGGTCGCGCTGTGTGGGCAGAATGCGGTCAAAGCCAGCCAGAAGCAGTGGCGATCTCTCAGTACGGTCCGCTTTGAGCAGGGCAATCAATTCATGCGTCAGGCGGCTGGGGCTAAGCAGGTTACCAGCGTGACAAGCTTCGTCAAAGGCTTCAAGCCAATCGCTGAAAACAGCCGCGTCCTGCTGCCAGGCGCTTCGCGCGGTTATTTGCAAGTAGCGCGGAGCATAGAAGCATAGCAACTCGTGCGCGTCCATAGCCAAAGCAGCAAGTCGATGGCGAGGGCCTTCGAGCAGTGTGGCTGGGGACGCGTGTTTACCGGCGATGTCTACCCAAAGTGCCTTTTCCTGCGCAGGATTGAGCAAGAGCCGCGCGTCGGTTGCGCGTTCCAGCCACGCAGCGCGGGCAAAGCTCCTCCAATCGAGAATCTTGGGTGTGGGCCATGCGGCCAGGCCTTCGGCTTGGCGTGCTCGATGGCAGGCCGCAGCAACGGCGCGCGTCGCGCGCTCGCTGGCTGTAACCACCAAGCCGCCCTCGCGCAGCCATGCGTCGCTCTCAACTCCTGTCAGTGGCCCCATTTCAGCTTTATACGCCGTTGGGCAGGGAGTGTGCCATTTGAAGACTTTATATGGAGCTGGGAGCCATCAAGATTGGCCGGGGACTTGGTATTGCCAAAGTTGGTTCATGCTGAACGAGGTTCGGCAGCGCGCGCAGCAGCGGCGGAACAAGTCAAAGGCGCGGATAATTGAATGTGTGGAAACAGGGCGCAATCTATCGCTGTTAAAGGACTATCAGACCTATCTTCGCGTGGAAAAGGGGCTTCGCCCGTTGACCTGCGAGGCCTACGACAGCGACCTGAAAACCTTTGCCGAGTTCATAGAGAGCCGCCATGGCGTACTGTTGACGGCAACGCAAGAGGATGTAGCGGCCTTTCTTGAAAACCTGCGCAGCCACGAGATCGTGCAGCGTTCGGCGGCGCGTAAGTTGAGTTGCCTGCGCGGCTTCTACAAGTGGCTACTCCTTGACCGGCGCATCCATCACGATCCAACTGTGAACATTGAGTCTCCCAAGGCATGGAAGGTACTGCCCAAGTCCCTGGCCGAGCCGGAAGTGGCGGAGATGCTGGAGCGAGCCGGCATGAATGCCGAGCATCCCCAGGCGCGAGCCACGGCGTTGCGCGACCGGGCAATTCTCGAGTTGCTCTATGCCGGCGGTCTGCGCGTCTCCGAAGTCACCGCGCTTTCCACCGGCGACCTGGCGCTGGATCTGGGCCGCGTGCAAGTGCGCGGCAAAGGCGACAAGGAGCGCATTGTGCCGCTGGGGCACGCCGCTCTTGAGGCTTTGGATATCTATCTACAACAGGGAAGGCCGCATCTGGCCCGCATCAGCTCCGCGCGCAAGACTCGTGCGATAAAGCAGGATAAAACGCGCCCGGATGCAACACGACTTTTTCTTTCCCTGCGCGGAATGCCGCTCACACGCCAATGGGTCTGGCATGTGGTGAAGATGGCTAACTCGACCGCCAGCCCGCACCGTCTGCGTCACAGTTGCGCTACGCACATGGTGGAGCACGGCGCCGACCTGCGCAGCGTGCAGTTGTTGCTCGGCCACGCAGACATCTCTACCACGCAGGTCTATACGCATTTGGCGCTTGGACGGCTCAAAGAAGTGCATCGCCAACACCATCCACGCGCTACACGACGCCGTGTTGAAGTTATCGAGCTTCCGGAACACGGGGGCTTGCATTTGGTTCCGAGCGCAAGGCCGAGCGGCAAATCTGCAGTCCGGACAAGCGGGGAGCAATCATGAGCGACCCAAGCGTGCCCGCCAACATCGGCACAATGGATTCGTTGGTAGCAAGCTATCTTCGCGTGATGGCCAATGAGCGCGGCGCGTCTTCGCACACTCTTCGCGCGTATCAACGCGAGTTGAGCGGATTTGCAGCGTGGGTCGCGGGCTACTGCGGAAAAGATCAATGCGTGGAAGGCATCGAGCATACGGACATCCGCGCCTACCTTGGCACGCTCTATGAGCGAGGCCTTTCAAAAGCATCTGCGGCACGGGCGCTGGCGGCCATTCGCAGCTGGTTCCGATGGCTCGCGCGCACAGGGCTTCTCGAACAAAATGCGGCATCGCTGGTGGCTACGCCAAGGTTGCCCAAGCATCTGCCGCGCGTTCCCTCCATCGAACAGATGAACCGCGTGGTCGAGTCAGTGCGAGAAGACGCCGCCAGTTGGCCGGCGCGCGACACGGCGATTCTTGAATTGCTCTACGGATGCGGCATCCGCAACGCCGAGTTGACCGGGCTGAACCTTGAAGACATTCATTGGGCCAACGAAGCGATACTGATCCGCGGCAAGGGTCAGAAAGAGCGTTATGTGCCGCTAGGCGATGCAGCCGCTGTGGCTTTGCGCGCTTACATGGCCGAGCGATCGGCGCGTCTGGCCGCGGCCGACGATGCAAAAGGATACGCAACCCCGGCGCTGTTTGTTAATCTCCGTCTGCGCGGGCTCTCCAAACCCGGTGGTGAAGCCAGGTTGACGACGCGCAGCGTAGGCCGCATCGTCAAGCGCATCGCCATTTTGCGCGGTCTCTCAGCCGACGTGCATCCTCATACCCTGCGCCACGCCTTCGGAACCCATTTATTGGAAGAAGGCGCCGACCTGCGAGCCATCCAGGAACTGCTTGGCCACGAGCGCCTCTCGACTACTCAGCGCTACACGCAACTGACCACCGCGCAGCTGACGCAGGTCTACGATAAGACGCATCCCAGGGCGCGGTAGGCTCGACGAGTGGTAAAGGCGGTTTGACGCAACCGTGAATCAGTCCAAGAAGGCGGCCATTTCTGGCGAAAATGACATCATTTTGGGCCGAAAAATGGGCAAAATCGAAGACTTAGTGTTACCTATGAGTTAACAGGAGTAAAACGTAAGTGGTTGATGAAACGTAATTTACGAGCGATACGAGGGGCAAAATGTAGTCTCCCCAGTGGGAGGGGGGTGGGGGGGTATAAGGGTACGGACCGGTCACATACCTGACATATTGTCCCGAGGCGGAGGGTGTGCGAGTTCATTCTTCCATTGTGCGCGCGGAGAGGGAAATGATCTGCAAAGACTGCCGTCCAGGCAATGACCTGCGGTGGGGCCAAACGCTCGCTTTCAGCTCGCATAAGTAAGTCTCCAGATCGGCTGTGCTGGCAACGTCTACGCAGCTAGATGTCACCTGTGGGTTTGGAGATCCACAGGACAGCCGACCAGGAGGTCGTTGCTACCAATTTCCGGCAAACTCTAAGGCTCGAACTAATTCCATGATATTTCTATGCCGTGTGCGGTGGCCTTGATGTTTGGCGGCTTGTGGTTCATCAGAATTCCGATTGCCGAGAAACCTCCGCCAAGCACACAAACCGCTCCGCCACCCACCAGAAGGCCCAGTTTGCTGGTTGGTTCGGGATCAACGAACGCCAGAATCACCATGGTCAGGCCGACGCCGCTCATTCCTAGGGCCACACAGACGCTTACAAGTTCCCGCCTGGAAAGGCCGGAGACTCTAGCCATCTGCAACAGCGTCTGGTCTTCTGGATTGATACCGAGAGCAGCATCATCAACGAGCACCGCAGTGAGGCGAGTGCGATACATGATCGCAAGCGTTCTCAACCAGTTGGGATCGGATGTCCTGACAATTGTTTCGTTGAGATCGCTCATGGGAAAGAGTCTATACCTTAACCCATTTAATCGCGCTGCCGACTCGGAGGGGCGCACACTGCGAGTCTGCAAACCAATCCGGGCAGCGCAATAGGATCGCTGTTTCTTTGAAGATTACCTTTCGCTCCCGGAACCGTGGCACCGGGTTCTTCGTAAAACCGCATTCTTCGTCCTGAAGTCGGGTTTCACTGTTCGTTTGCGAACAGCCGGTTTCGATTCTGAACAGGATGGAGACATACAGAACGCTCTCAAGATATCTAAGTTTTTTATAATGAACAACTAAGAGGACAGACGGTTTGGCCTGGAAAATGCCGTTTACGAATCTAGGTATTCAATCGCTTATAACGAGAGAACTGAGGGATTCTGTGCAAACCTTGCTCCAGGACTTGTTTCAGGACCTGCAATTCGCCATTCGCCAGTTGCGGAAGTCGCCGGGCTTCACGATCACAGCGGTGCTGACCCTGGCGATCGGAATCGGCGTGAATACGGCGGGATTCAGCATCATGGACGCGGTAGTTTTCCGGCCGCTTGCGGTGCCGGATCTGGACAGGGTAGTGACCGTTGACGAACAACAGAATCAAGGAGGTTCTCAGCAGGTAGCCCTTGCAGACTTTGAAGACTGGCTACGCGAAAACCAGTCGTTTGAAGATCTGGCCGTTCGCAACGAGACCGACATGAATTTGACGGGCGCGGGCGATGCGGCTCGCGTGCGGGTCGATATCGCGTCGCCTTCTTTCTTCCGCGTCATGCGGACGAATGCATTCCTCGGTCGCGTTTTCGATGAGAGCGAGACGCAACCCGGGCAAGGAAACGCAGCCGTGCTGAGCTACGCGTTTTGGAAATCGCATTTTGCGGCTGATTCATCGGTTCTCGGCCGAAAGATCGAGTTGAACCAACGCACGTATACAGTGATCGGCGTAATGCCGAAGACCATGCAGTATCCGTCGCAAAGCGATCTTTTCCTGCCCCTCGCACCGACCGGAGAGCAGCTTGCGAACCGCAGAACGCACGATTATCTTGTTGTCGGGCGCTTGCGCAAGGGAGTTACAAAAGGCCAGGCACAGGCCGAGATGAACGCCATAGCGGATCACTTGTCCAGTGCGTATCCTGCTACGAACCAGGGTTGGCGGGTAAGGGTTGAAAGCCTGCTTGCCGGCATCAACGGCGAATACACACCGCTTTACTTCAACCTGGTACAAGGTGCGACGTTATTTGTCCTGCTAGTGGTTTGCGCCAATATAGCCAATTTGCAGTTTGCCCGCGGCATAGCCCGGCGTCCTGAGATCGCGATGCGGACTGCACTGGGCGCGGGTCGCGGACGCCTGCTGCGGCAGTTACTTACAGAGAATATTCTGCTGGGGCTGATCGGTGGGGCGGGAGGTCTTCTCATTGCCGTAGCCGATATGGAGATCAATAAGATATCGATGCCGGAGCGGGTGGCGCGCTTTATGGCGGGCTGGTCCAACATCTCGTTGAGCGGCCGCGCACTCGCCTTTTCTTTGTTGCTCGCTGTTCTGGCGGGCGTCATCTCCGGGTTTGCTCCCGCGCTGGAAGCGTTACGCATCGATCTGGTGGGTCAACTCAAGTCCGGTTCGCGGGGCGTGGTGGACTCTGGCCGCAGCAAGAAACTGAGGAACATTCTAGCGGTGGCACAGATTTCGCTTGCAGTGGCGCTGGTGATTGGCGCAGCACTGATGTGCAAAGGCAT
>JBAPYY010000009.1:0-12279 GCA_049284975.1 Occallatibacter sp. | reverse complement strand
ATCTCAATTGTCTCCATTTCAACCGGATCCGTTCCAGGTTTCCGGTGCATTTTGTCTTTTTGAGTGGGAAGACTATCTCCACTTAGCCTCATATTCTGATCGTTTGAGGATTGCAAGACACGTATGGGAACGTCGGAATTTTGGCAGAGAGTGTCCGGTTCGGTGTCTGCTTCGCAAGCGCCTGTGGAAGAAAAGCCTAAGAGCGCAGCGCGCGATTCGCTGAGCAAGGTTCGATTCTGGATGGCCCTGGATGCGATGACAATTCTCGCTTCCGTCATGCTGGCCACCGTTTACCGGATGCATACCAGTCCGTGGGCGGGCGCTAAGGAGTTGTGGCACGGCACGCTCATCCATGGCCGTCCCATGAGCATCCTGCTTGCCCTTCTGTGCTTCTTTGCCTTCTCTCTTATGATCATTAGCCAGCGGCTGAATCTTTATGCGCCGACCAGGCTGAACAACATTTTCCAGGAGCAGCGCCTGAGTTTGCAGGCGTGCCTTACATCCGGCCTGCTGCTTGCCGGGACGCTCTACCTCGTGCATGCTGAAGACATTTCCCGCACGGTCGTGCTGGTCACTGTTGGACTGGTCACGATTACCCTCAGCCTGCGCCGCCTCATTTACCGCCTCCTTCTGTATCGTGATTTCGAACGAGGGGTGGGCACGCGCAACATTCTCGTCGTTGGCACCGGGCCTGAAGCAATGGCCTTTCGCTTTCATCTGGACAGCATTCGCCACCTGGGATACAGATTCAAGGGTTTCATTGAAGTTCCAGGCCCCGGACAGGTTGCGATCGCCGATTCCCGTTTTGCGCCAATCTGCAGCGATGTGGTCGGTACGCTCGAGACACTCTTCCAGCAGGTACGCTCGCAGTTTGTGGATGAGATTGTCATTGCCGCTGCTTGTGACCGCGGGGTTGTGCGAGATGTTCTGGAGCAGGCTCGCATCTTCGGCGTGGGCCTGCGCATGGTCCCCGAGATGTACGATAGTCTGGCCCTGAACGGTTCTATCGAATACATCGGCCAGTTTCCCACCATTCCGTTGCATCGCGGCTATGTGCCAGGGGTGAGGCTGCTGCTCAAGCGCGGACTCGATGTCGTTTTTTCCAGTATGGTGTTGATTCTTCTTTCACCCCTGTTTCTGCTCGTCGCGCTCGGCATCAAGCTGGATTCTCCCGGCCCTGTCTTCTACGCCTCCGAGCGCGTGGGCAAGAAGGGGCGCATTTTCCGCTGCGTAAAGTTCCGCACCATGGATTCTGACGCGGACGAGCGGCGCGTTGACCTGATGGATAGAAACGAACGCGACGGCGTGCTTTTCAAGATCGCCGACGATCCCCGCATCACGAGGCTGGGCCGCATCCTGCGCAAGTACTCGCTCGACGAATTTCCCCAGTTCTTCAATGTTTTGCGCGGCGATATGAGCGTGGTGGGCCCGCGTCCTCCCTTGCGCAGCGAAGTGCGATCGTATCAACTGAGTCACCTCCGCAGACTCGATGTAACTCCGGGCATTACCGGTTTATGGCAGGTCCAGGCACGTCGGGAGCCATCCTTCGATAGCTATATATCGATGGATAAAATCTACATTGAAAACTGGAGCATCTGGCTGGATTTGCGAATCATACTACGCACCTTCGGAGTGGTTTTGGCGGGGACCGGGACTTAGCGAAAGCTGATAAAAAATGGCTCTCTACGGTGGATTAAACTGGTGTTGTGAAGATCGCACTCGCACAGATCAATCCAACCATTGGGGATTTCACCGGAAATCTTGAGAAGATCGTCGCGGTGACCCGTCGCGCGGCCGGCCAGGGTGCGCGGCTAACGGTCTTCTCCGAATTGGTAATCTGCGGTTACCCGCCTGCCGATTTTCTTGAGAAGCCCAGCTTTCTGGCGCGTTGCCGTTCGGCCGTCACTGAACTTGCTGAGGCTACCCGCGACCTGCCTACGGCTGTGCTCGCTGGGGTGGCTCTGCCGGCAGAGGGCGAAAGCGGCAAGCCGAGGGTCCCTACAACCGATCCCGCCGGCTGGTTTGGCAAGCCGGCCGTTAACGCCGCAGTTCTGCTGGACGGTGGCCGGATGCTGCTCGAGCAGCACAAGCGCCTGCTGCCTTTCTACGACGTCTTCGATGAACAGCGCTACTTTACTCCCTCGCGGCCTCAGCAGATTGTGGAACTGGACGGCATCCGGTTGGCCATAACCATCTGCGAAGATGCGTGGAACGACAAAAGCTTTTGGCCGCGCCGACTTTACAACTTTGATCCCATGGAAGAGTTGATGCGCCACCATCCTCAGGTGCACATCAATCTCTCTTCATCGCCTTTCTGGCATGGGAAGCGTGTGATGCGCCGAGAGATGCTGGCTGCCATTGCCCGGCGAGACGGCGTGCCCGTGCTGCTGACCAATCAGGTGGGTGGCAATGACAGCCTGATCTTTGACGGTTCCTCGCTGGCCCTGAATGCGCGCGGAGAATTGATCGCCCAGGCCGCATCCTTCGAGGAGGACCTGATTGTCGTTGACCCATTCGACGCGCCGGTTCTTTCCGCTCCTGAAGAGGACGACACAGAGGCCGCCTATCGCGCACTGGTTCTGGGCACGCGCGATTATGTGCGAAAATGCGGGTTTCGAAAGGTACTGGTGGCCTTGAGCGGCGGCATCGACTCCGCGTTGGTGGCGGCCATCGCCACTGAGGCGCTGGGCGCGGAAAACGTGGTAGCCATCGGCATGCCCAGCCCTTACTCGTCTGCCGGTTCAATCGACGACAGCCGCCTGCTGGCTGCAAATCTGGGTATACGCTTTGAAGTGATCGGCATCAGCGGACTGTTTGCGGAGTTTACTCGCGCTCTGGAGCTGCTGTTTACCGGGAGCAAGCCCGATACAACAGAGGAAAACATACAGTCCCGCATTCGCGGCGACCTTGTGATGGCTCTATCCAATAAATTCTCCGCGCTGGTGCTCACCACCGGCAACAAGTCGGAGATGGCCGTGGGATACTGCACCCTCTATGGCGACATGGTGGGCGCGCTTGCCGTGATCGGCGATCTGGTCAAGACCCGCGTATACGCTGTCTGCCGCTGGATTAACCGCGACAAGGAAGTAATTCCGTGGACAATCCTGGAAAAGCCGCCCTCAGCCGAGTTGCGCCCGGACCAAAAGGACACCGACTCCCTGCCGCCTTACGAGGTTCTCGATCCCATTCTCGAAGCCTACGTGGAGCGCTATGAGACACCCGAGCAAATAGCTCAGGCGCACGGGTTTCCCTTGCAACTCGTCCAACAGGTGGTTCGCCTGGTTGAACGAAGCGAGTATAAACGCCAGCAGGCCGCCCCAGTTTTGAAGGTGACCTCGAAGTCATTTGGCATGGGGCGCAGATTCCCCATCGCCGTCAAAGTTCAGGTATAAGCTAGAGGTAGGGAGCCTTTTGCCGTCGCAGGGGCGTTTCCACAGTTCAGCTTTTGCGCAATCTTGCTTTTCAGAAATTTAAGGAGAAACCGCTTGATCCGTCTTTCTGCCCGTATTGCCAGCGCTGTGGCGCTGATTGCTTTGTCTTTGCCCCTCTTGCAAGCCGTAGCACAACAGGATGTGCCTACCGCGCCCGAGCAGGCGCCGACCGCGCAGGTCCCGTCTGCGCCGGCTCCGTCCGAACCGGCTCCTGCGGCAGCGCCAGTGTTTCCCAAGCCCGACCCGGCAAACTTCACTGCCGCGACTCCCACCAAAGAGGCCGTCAACGCTTTCCTCACCGTTAGCTGGGGCTTTGAAGAGAGCCGAGTCTGGCAGGTACAGGGCATCCTGAAGACACCTGCCGAGGGCGTAAGCAAAGTCGTGATCTACATCGGAGACAAGACTGGAAAGCAGAAACCGGCAGCGCTCCAGTTCTTTGTTCTCCCCGACGGCAAACACATCATTGCCGGCGACGACATTATCTCGTTTGGCGAGCATCCTTATGCGGAATATCGCGCCATGGCTGAAGAGCGCGCGGATGGACCTTACCGTGGATCGGCCTCGAAAAACCTGGAGATTATTGAATTTGCCGACTTCCAGTGCCCCCACTGCAAGGCAGCGCAAGCCAACATGGACAAGCTGGCAGTGGATTTTCCCAAGGCTCGCTTCGTCTTCCAGAACTACCCGCTGCCGCAGCATCCCGCGGCGGCTGGGGCGGCAGCCTATGGCCTTTGTGTGGCTAAGCAGGGCGGGAGCGGCTCGTTCTTTACCTTTGCCTCGGCGGTTTTTGACGGCCAGGAAGGATTGGAAACGCCCGATGGAGCCACTCTCACCCTGAATAGCGCCGTGAGCAAGGCTGGCCTGGACCCGGCCAAGATCGGCGCTTGCGCCACAACCCCCGCAATCATCGCCGCAGTCGACGCTTCACGGAAGCTGGCTCAGGACCTGAACATCACTCAAACTCCCGCACTGTTGGTCAATGGCCGCCAGGTTCCCGCCAACGCGCCCTACGACGACATTAAGAAGATCATCATGTACCAGGCCAAGCTGGACGGCGTCGACCAAACGGAATCGCGTTGACCGACGTGTAAGAATGGCTCCGGCATAAGCCGGGCGAGGAAAGACTGAAACCCCGAAACTGGAGCGATCCCGATCAAAGGGATTGCACTGGTTTTGGGGTTTTACTTTGTATGTTGAAGGCTGACCTTACTACGGCGTCTGCCCGCGCTCCACGCGCATCATCCGTGAGTGACCGGCGGCCTGCGTGCCTCGCAGCACGTGGGGGGTGATGACAATCAGCAGCGTCGCGGAGTTCTTCTGAGTGTCATTGCCGGTGAGATCGCTGAGGCCGGGAATCTCACTGATCCCCGGCGTGCCGCTGATGGCGCGGCTTTCTGACTTGTCCAGCTCACTCACGACTTCCACTGCCTCGCCCCGCTTGAGCGTTACCACCCCGGACCAGGCGCGATTGTTGAGTACCGGATTGCCGTTGATGAACGTTCCCGCGAGGGCGTCGATCTTCAAGTCGACGGTGAGCGCAACATCGTCGTTCCGCATCACCTTCGGGGTTGCCTTCAGGGTCATGCCCAGGTCCTGATATTCGACCTGCGGAATATTGGGCAGGCTGCCGGAGTAGGAGGCCAACAAGGAAGTCAGACTGCCGGAGACTCCGGCGCCGGTAAGTCCCGGTATATTCGGAACGCTGGCTCCCAGACTTGAAAAAGACGATGTTTGAATGGGATAGCGCGAACCCAACCGCATGGTAGCGGCCTCGCCATCGCTCAGGCGCAGCTGCATCTGGTCCAGTTCGCGCGAGTCCGAGGAATTCAGATTCAGATTGGCCGTGACCGATCCCGGAGCAAGCGCGGATTGCGTCAGCCCGCCGCCAAACGTCGTAATCCCGCCGGAGAAAATGGAACTCGACACCTGGCCGGACGCCAGTAGAATGCCTAGAATCGCTATCGTGTCGCTGGGAGAAGCCAATCCCGAGGAGATGATCTGTTGCACCAGGCTCTGGTTCGCATTCAGCAGCGATTGTTCCTCGGCATAGACGTTGAAGGCCGTCATGGTCTGCGGCGGCTGGACCCCGGTCGAGCGCGTGCTGGAGTGTGCAAGTTGTATCATGCGCACTTCGAGCAGCACCTGGTTGCGCCCGTCGAGCAGGTCGCTCATGGTGGCGTTAAAGGCGTTGAGCGCCCTATGGGGCGCGCGGATGGTAATCGTGCTCGACGTGGGCTCCGCTACCGCCTGCTGCGCATTGAAAACGTTCTTTGCCAGGTTGACTACGTCGGTTAGTTCAGTTGCGCTCAATCCTGAGAAGTAAACGGTCTCGAATTCGAGTGGCGTAAACTTCAGGCGATTCTCTTTGGTGTCGCCGGCGACCAGCGCGCGGTGCGCATCCAGCGGAACATAGAACGACGCCGTGACCATTCCAGCAATGCGCGCCGCCTGCTCAAAATCCGCGTTATCCAAATCCAGCCTGACGGGAACTGCGTGTACGCTGTCGTCCACCGTTGCGCCAACCCCGTAGGCCTTGAATACCTGCTGAACAATCTGGCGCGGGTCCCCGTGCAGGTGAAAACTGTGAACTCCTGCAGCAGGCGCCAGTTCCACTGCTTCGCCGGCCGTCTGCTCGCCCTTCTCGTAGATAGGCCGTTGCTGACCCAGTATGGCATCGTCTCCCAGCTCGTAAAGGTGTTGTTTCACCTGGATGTTTCTCGGCTCGAGTTCAAGCGCATGGGCCAGGGCCGCTTGCGCTTGTGCCGCATCTCCTCTCAGCCGGTCCTTGGCCGCTGCCTGAATCAACGCCGTCACCGCATGGCTGCGCGCTACGCTTGCCGCAAGCGGGTAGTCCGCATTGCCGGGGTCCAGTTTAGCCGCTTGCTGATAGCCTGTGAGTGCCTCTTCAAACTGCCCATCAACGAAGAGCTTGCTCGAGGAAAGATAGAGCTTGGTAGCGCGGCGCCGGTCGGAGTTGCGCGTTGGTCCGGCCAGGTTGGCATCCTTGGCCTGTGATGAGTTCTTATTTTGAGTGGAAGCTTGGGTTGAAGCGGGCGGGGCTTGCGGTGGCTGGGCCTGGGCAGCTTGCGCGTACCCGGCAATTGTGGCCATCGTCAGCAGCAGAACTCCTAACGCCGCCGTGAAGCTCCTCTCGGTAGCAGCCTGCTTAACCTGACTTGGTTTTCCCGATTGGACTCGCGCTTTGTGGACCTTTGGGTTTGTCTGCATGTCCTTGTGAGCGCTGTCAGCCCCGTCCAAAGACTTGGCGAACCGCGCTATAGACAGGACGTTCGCTGCGCGGCGGACGCTTGAGGCCGGCGCGCACTTCGGCCAGGCTCAACCCCAGTTCGGCCATGGTGCGGCTCAGGGTGTTGCGGTGCATGCCCAGTTCCTCGGCCGCTTTGCACTGGTTTCCCCGGTGCGCCACAAGCACCTCGCGCAGGTATTGCTTCTTGAACTCGTTCACGGCGTCCTCGTAGCGCATACCGCTCGAATGCATTTGGGTAACCAGGCTGTCCAGTTCTCTTCTCACGTCCACCTCAGTTTGTTCTACTAGCTTGCCATATTTCCATGGACTGCGTCCCGGCAAAAAATCACAATTTTCCGTCGCCGGGATGTAACCACCTTGGCGACTGCTTTTCCATCGCATTAAGTTCGCGCCGGACACGCTCGGCCAGTTCGTGCGGAGTCACATTCGTGCTCAAGTGACAGGCCCCGAAAAACAGCCTGGGGAGCTTAGCCTCCGTCAACCAATGGGTTCTGGGAAAAAAGGCCACAGTCACCAGAATCACCAGTGTCACCAGAAGCGCGCCCTGGAAAAAGCCGAACACCGCTCCTGCCAGACTGTCGAGGCAGCCAAGCCCAATAGAATGGAAAGTCTTGGAGAGGATTTTCCCCGCGAGGCCAGCCAGGGCCATCACAAGAAGCGCAATCAGCAGGAAGCCGATCACATTGGCAACCGCTTCGATGCGCACCATGGGCAATACAAGCTTGGCGATGTGGCCGTAGTTCCAGGCGGCTAGCGCCAGGCCCAGCAGCAAGCCGCCCAGCCCACAGACAGCGCGGAAGAATCCCTGCGCGAATCCTCCTACTACCGCCAGCGCCATCACCACAACGATAGCCCAGTCCACCAGCCCCATCTCGTGCTCCTTCTATACCATCTTGGGTCCCAAAAATCTCTCAACAGGCTCCGCTCGCGTCCAATGCTTACAGGTCGCGTCCTTTGTCCGGGGTCAGCAGCGGGGATTGCGTCCGGATTCGAGTTCACGTGAGCGGCTGGGGGTACAGCGGAGCCAGAGTCGATGTATCCCGAAACCACAGCGTTCAAGCCGACGCGACCATCAGGGAGCGGCGACCTTGTATGACACTTAATAGGACATAGTTACTCTGGTTCCGCTCTAGATCCTCGTCGGAGGGAACTGAAGCTCCGATTTTCAAATGCGGAGCGCGGTTTGTCAATCCCACTTTCTGGGCTTTGTAAGAGAAGCCAGCCCATTGGCGCGGCTCGGGCTTGCAGAATGAGCGAAGGACAGCAAGGTGTTCAAGTTCGACCAACGAATTTGTTCAGAATCAAGCCAAATTAGCAATGCGTGGAAACTTTGGTACCGATACGCACAAGTGTGACGGCCATCACGGAACGGGTTTTCCGCATAGGAGACACTCCATTTGTCAACAAGGTTCGGAGGGCGCGTACGAATGTCCTCTTTGAGCCGGGCGACACGAAGTGGCCGTGGAAAGGGGAAGCCGCAGCTAGCTTCGTTTGTATAGGGATCACCAGTAGCCGCGTGCTACCGACCTCCAGCGCCGGCTACTGGCCCCGTCTAACTTGTGTCATGCAAGCGCCTCCGAAGAGACGTCATCCTTCGGAGGTGTTTTTTGCCTCTTAGGCACCCTTCACGTACACAGAATCATTGTCCTGAAAGTCCCCTACGATATTCCTTAGACCCCAAGACCGCGCAGAGGATATCCGCGCGTCAATCCCTCCCAGGCAATTGCAATCTTTAGCTCCCATTTGATGAGAATCTTGACTCGACCTTGGTCCCTAGCGCTGATCTAAATGCAAACAGCCGTTCCGCATCACGTGGCGATACGGAACGGCTGTTTTCTGATTACGGGGCCTGAGGACTCGTCTACCGGCTCTTCGCCACTTCTTCCACGGTCACAGGATCAAGGAACGGCATGGCTGCGCGGAGCTTCTTGCCGACGATCTCGACCGGGTGCTTGGCTTCGGCTTCGCGGAAGGCCAGGAATTCCTTGCGGCCGGAATTCTGGTCGGCGAGGAAGCGCTTGGCAAATTCGCCGTTCTGGATCTCGGTGAGAATCTGCTTCATCGCCTTGCGGCTCTCGGCGTTAATCACGCGCGGGCCACTGACGTAATCGCCCCACTCAGCGGTATCGCTGATGGAGTAGCGCATGTAGGCCAGGCCGCCGCGATAGATAAGGTCCACAATCAGCTTGAGCTCGTGAAGGCACTCGAAATAGGCGCTCTCGGGTTGATAGCCGGCCTCGACCAGCGTCTCAAAGCCTGCCTTGATGAGCGCGCTCACGCCGCCGCAAAGCACAGACTGCTCGCCAAAGAGATCGGTCTCGGTCTCTTCCTTGAAGGTGGTCTCGAGAACTCCCGCCCGCGTGCCGCCGATGCCCTTGAGGTAACTGAGGCAGAGGGCGTGAGCCTTGCCGGTAGCGTCCTGGTGGACGGCGATAAGGCAGGGAACGCCGCCGCCCTCGGTGAAGACTTCGCGCACGCGATGGCCGGGCGCCTTGGGCGCGGCCATGCCTACGTCAATCCCTGCCGCCGGAACAATAGTCTTGTAATGAATGTTGAAGCCGTGCGCGAACATGAGCAGCTTGCCCGCTGCCAGATTCGGCCCGATCTCCTCGGCGTACAATTTTGCCGCTGTCTGATCAGGAACGAGAACCATCACCACATCGGCCCATTTGGTCACCGCGGCGACCGTGTCGACTTCCAGGCCGGCCTTCTGCGCCTTGGCGATGGACTTCGAGTTGGCCGCCAGGCCCACTTTCACCTGGACCCCCGAGTCCTTGAGGTTGAGGGCATGCGCATGTCCCTGGGAGCCGTAGCCGATGATGGCTACCTTTTTCGCTTGAATGAGGGAGAGGTCGGCATCGTGATCGTAGTAAGTCTTCGCCATGATTTTCCTTTGCTTTCTTGGTTAAGGTTTAGTCAGATTGGAAAGCTGTCTTCGAGGCCCGGTTATTCCCGGTTATTTCGGTTCTGCAGTCGCGTGCTCTTCATTGGACTCCTCCGCCGTCAGTTCCTCGTTTGCGCCCAGCGCCTTCAAAACGCGTGAAGTGTGATGGCCGCGGCGCATGGTCATCTTGCCGCTGCGGCAGATTTCCAGAATGCGCTCCTCACCCTCGTTGAGCACTTGAATAAGTCCTTCGATCTTGCTTTCCACGCCGGTCATCTCGATCGTCAGCGACTCGGGCGCCAGGTCCACGATGCGGGCGCGAAAGACTTCGACAAGCTCGAAGATTCCAGAGCGATTGCGAGGCGTTGCGGCCACCTTGATGAGAACCAATTCGCGCGTGACCGAAGGCGCCTGTGCGATGTCATCCACATCCACTACATTCTCCAGCTTATACAGGCTGGCCCGGATGCGGTGGCCGGCCTCAGCCGAAGCCTCGCAGACCAGCGTCAACCGCGACAGGCCGGCGCGCTCACTGCGGCCCACGGTGAGGGAGTTGATGTTGATGTTCAGGCGGCGGAAGAGCGAGGCCACGCGCGTCAGCACGCCCGGCAGATCTTCCACGTAAGCAACGAATGTGTGCAGCATAAAGGCCTTTCAGAGATCGTGATCAGGGATCAGGGATCAGGGATCAGGGATCAGTTCTGTTGAACCATCTCCTTGCCCTGATCCTCTCCCGAATCCCGTAAATCTTTTTCGAACAACCGCGTTCAGTTTTCAAACTCACGAATCCGCTTTGCTTTCCCTGATCCCTGAACCCTGATCCCTGAACCCTGATTCCTGACCCCTGGCTTACGTTTCCATCAACGGATCTTTTTCAGGACGCCGAATCATCTCGTGCAATGCCGAGCCGGCGGGAATCATCGGATAAACCGACTCCTCCTTTTCGACCAGGAAGTTCAGCAAAAATGTTCCAGGAGCGGAGCGGGCCTCTTCGACGGCAGAGGCCACCTCGCCCCGGGTTTGTACGCGTCGTCCCGCGATTCCGTGAGCGTCGGCCAGCTTGACGAAGTCGGGCGAGACCAGCGGTGTGGCTTCGTAGTTGCTCTCGTAGAAAAACTCTTGCCACTGGCGCACCATGCCAAGGAAGCCGTTGTTGATGATGGCGATGTTGATCTTGATGCCTTCCTGGACAATGGTAGACAATTCGGACGCGGTCATCTGGAATCCGCCGTCGCCGGCGATAACCCAAACTTCCCTGTCCGGGCAGGCAAACTTTGCGCCTATGGCCGCAGGCAATCCGAAGCCCATTGTTCCCAGGCCGCCGGATGTGATCAGCGAGCGAGGATGCTCGTGATGAAAATATTGTGCCTCCCACATCTGGTGCTGGCCAACATCGGTCACGACGATCGCGTTGCCACCTGTGATGCGCCAGATGTCGTGGATGACGTGCGCCGCATAGAGGTGGCCGGAGTCGGGAAGATTCTTGATGTCATGCACGGCCACCGCGCCTTTGCTGGCTTCGATGGTCTTGATCCATGCCGAACCGTCCCGTCCGCTAATGCGCGGCAGCAATTCTTCCAGCACTGTTCGCAGGTCGCCGATTAAGGCCACGTCCACTTTGATGTTCTTATTAACCTCTGCGGGGTCAACCTCGATGTGGATCTTCTTGGCCTTGGTGGCATACGTCGCGATTGTGCCGGTGACGCGGTCGTCGAACCTCATGCCACAGGCGATCAGAAGGTCGGCGTCTTGAATCGCATGGTTGACCCAGGCCTCGCCGTGCATGCCCATCATGCCCAAATTCAGCGGGTGCGAGGCAGGGAAGCCTCCCAGGCCCAGCAGCGTGAGGGCCACGGGAACCTGCGCGCGCTCGGCCAGTGAGCGAATTTGCTCCTCAGCGCCTGATTCCATCACGCCGTGGCCGGCCAGAATCACCGGACGCTTGGCGTTTCGGATTAACTCTGCAGCCTGGACGAGATCGTGCACCTCCATCTTCAGCATGGGATGAGGGCGATGGGCACGCGGCTTGGCAGCGGCAAAGTCGAAGATCGCCGTGCCTTGTTGCGCATCCTTGGTGATATCTACGAGCACCGGTCCGGGGCGCGCGGATTTCGCGATCTGGAAAGCATAGCGGATTGCCGGAGCAATATCTTCAGTGCGGTTGATGAGGAAGTTATGCTTGGTTACCGGCAGCGTAATGCCGGTAATGTCCACTTCCTGAAACGCGTCGGTGCCAAGCACTTTGCTGGAGACATTGCCGGTAATGCAGACAATGGGAATCGAGTCCAGCATGGCGGTAGCGATTCCTGTGACCAGGTTCGTTGCGCCGGGGCCGCTGGTGGCAATGGCAACGCCCACCTTGCCCGAGGCCCGCGCATAGCCATCGGCCATGTGCGCCGCGCCCTGCTCGTGGCGCACCAGTACGTGGTGAATGGGAAACTTGCGCAGCGCGTCGTAGACCGGGAGAATCGCCCCGCCCGGGTAGCCGAAGACGTCGGTAACGCCTTCGCCCACCAGTGTGGCCCAAACGATCTCGGCGCCAGTCAGGCGAGTAGGAGGGTGAATCGATGCGTGCGTGTTGGCGTCGTTTCCCATGGTGGACTCCTTGATGAGAGATCAGAGATCAGTTAGTTTTTGCTTTCAGCCAAGCGGCTTCATCGTGCCTGGCTTCAAAGGCGTCGAGCGCGGCTTCGTGC
>JBAPYY010000008.1:0-9484 GCA_049284975.1 Occallatibacter sp. | reverse complement strand
AGATCCGCTCTTTGGCGGTATCCATCCCGAGCCTATCGAGCCGCACATTCGCGCACTGGGCGAGGCTGCTGCGGCGAACGGCTGCCAGGCCGGCCTGTGCACGGATGGCGACGCGGACCGCATCGGCGCCACTGACGAGCACGGGAACTTCGTCGATCCGCACAAGATTTATTCGGTGCTGCTCAGTTGGGTGCTCAAGCACCACAACGACTGGCCCGGCGCTGTTACGCGCGCTTTCAACACCACCAAAATGCTGGATCGTATCTGCATGAAGCATGGGCGCGAGCTGATCGAGCACGGCATCGGCTTCAAGTTTGTCTGCGATTACATGCTGGAGCGGGAGATTCTGATGGGCGGCGAGGAGTCGGGCGGCATCGGCTTCCAGCGCCACCTGCCGGAGCGCGACGGCCTGCTCAACGCGCTGCTGCTGGCCAACGTGATGGCTGAGGAAGGCAAGCCGCTGGGCGAGCTGGTGGCCGACCTGCAAGCTGAATACGGCGAACATCAGTACGGCCGCATCGATCTGGCGCTGCCGGAAGACGTGAAGAAGGACGCGATTGCCCGAGCCCGCGCGCTCGAGCCCGGAGATCCGGTCTTTGCCGGAATGGCGATTTTTTGCCAGGAGACGCTGGACGGAGTGAAGTTTTACCTCGACAACCCCGAAGCTGAGACCAAGCCGAAGGCTGCCGAGACCTGGCTGCTGCTGCGCGCCAGCGGAACCGAGCCGCTGATGCGCATCTACTGCGAGTCATGCTCGAAGGAATCAGTCGCCAAGCTGCTGGAGTCGGCGCGGAAGTTTGCGCTGGGCGGCTAGAGCCGTCACCCCATCCTCGAAGCTCGGTGCCCCATCCATGCGCCTTTCTCTGGCGCATGGGTGGGAAGCACTAAACTATGCAATCACGGCGATCTTTGCTCGCTTTCCCAGGCGAACCGAGACTTGTGCGGGCAGAGCTGCGAGAGGAATCAGCGAAGTTTCGGCTGCTTCGCCATCGAGCTTGACGGCCTTCTCCGCGATTTTGCGGTTGGCTTCGGCGCCGCTGGCTGCAAGGCCCATTTGGACTAGCAATTTCGGCAGGCGAATCTGGTTTGGTTCCGGTCCGGCTACATCGGCGTAGGCGACGGTGACCGTTTCCAGGTCTTCGCTCTCGCCCTTCCGCTGGAACATCTTTGCCCAGTTTTCGTCGGCGCTCAGAGCCGCGGCCTCGCCGTGAAAATCGGAGGTGATGGAGCGGGCGAGGCGTTTCTTCGCTTCCATGGGGTGCAGCTTGCCGGCAGAGACTTCGGCTTGGAGAGCGTCCACTTCGGATTGTTTGAGGTCAGTGAGCAACACCCAGTACTTCCACATCAGATCATCCGAAATCGACATGAGCTTGCCGTACATTTCGGCGGGCGGCTCGTTGATGCCGATGGCGTTGCCGAGCGACTTGGACATTTTCTGAACGCCGTCCAGGCCTTCCAAAATCGGCGTCATCAGCACGATCTGCGGCTTCTGTCCGTAAACACGCTGCAACTCTCGCCCGCAGAGAAGGTTGAACTTCTGGTCCGTTCCGCCCAACTCCACATCGCACTCCAGGCAGACCGAGTCGTAGCCCTGCATGACCGGATAGAGCAACTCGTGGAGGCTGATGGGCTGCTCGGCCTGGAAGCGCTTGCTGAAGTCGTCGCGCTCCAGCATCTGGGAAACTGTGAAGTGCGCCGTCAAACGAATGGTATCTTCGTAGCCCAGCTTGCCCAGCCATTCGGAGTTGTAACGCACCTCGGTGAGTTTTTCGTCGAGGATTTTGAAGACCTGCTGTTTGTATGTGACTGCATTCTCGTCAATCTGCTCGCGGGTGAGCGGCTTGCGAGTGACGTTGCGGCCGGTGGGGTCACCGATGAGCGAAGTGAAGTCGCCCACAAGAAAGATCACCGTGTGGCCGAGCTGCTGAAAGTGGCTGAGCTTGCGCATCAGCACAGTGTGGCCGAGGTGCAGGTCGGGCGCGGTGGGGTCAAAGCCGGCCTTGATGCGCAGCGGGCGCGAGGTTTTGCGGCTTTCTTCGAGGCGTTCGCGAAGGTCGCTGATGCGAATAATCTCCGCCGCGCCTTTTTGGAGCAGATCCATTTGTTCATCTACGGGTAGAAACTTGCTCATTATGTCTTTCAGTATAAATTGGGTATTTGCGTGGCCTGGCTGGCGTTATACTCGCTACCGTGGGACGCATTCGAGAATACTATGACCGAATTTCCCGGAGGCTTGAGCTGAATCAGGCCGTCTTATAGTTGCTTGCGCAGGTCCTCCTATGCTTCCTTGGTGCGTTTGAGATCGGAGTCGGTTTTCGGACGCACGAGCTTCCTTATTTCATCCTTGCTGGTTTGACTCTACTGGTGGCCGTGTTGGGTTTCTTTCATGCGGTGCTTATGATCAGCGCCGTCGCGCGCCGCAAGAGAGCTGAATCTATGGACGAGATTTAACCACTTCGCTCAGCTCTCCTGTTCTCTTGATCCCTTGTTCATTGCATATACACTGGAATCATCATGGAAGAGTTCAGCCGGATTCAGCGCCTGCCGCCTTACGTTTTCAACATCACCGGAGAGATGAAGGCCTCCGCGCGCCGCCGCGGTGAAGACATCATCGACTTTGGCATGGGCAACCCGGACGGGGCCACGCCCAAGCACATTGTGGACAAGATGATCGAGGCTGCGATGAAGCCGCCTACGCATCGCTACTCGGTTTCCAAGGGCCTGCCGCGCCTGCGCAAGGCCATCTGCAACTGGTACAAGACGCGCTATGACGTCGATCTCGATCCCGACTCGGAGGCCATTGTCACGATTGGGTCGAAGGAGGGCATTGCGCACCTTTGCCTGGCTATCCTCGACTCACGCGACACGGTGCTGGTGCCCAACCCAAGCTACCCGATTCACATTTACGGCCCGGTTATCGCCGGCGCACACGTGGTCAGCGTGCCGGTCCACGACCAGGAGCAGTTCCTCGCGCAACTGGAAGATCTGATTCCGCGCATGACGCCGAGGCCCAAGGCGCTGATCGTCAACTTTCCGTCGAATCCGACAACGGAGTGCGTGGAGCTGCCCTTTCTGGCGAGATTGGTAGAACTGGCGCGCGAGTACGGTTTCCACCTCATCCACGACCTGGCGTACGCCGATATTGCCTTTGACGGCTACAAGCCGCCCAGCGTTCTGGAGGTTCCGGGTGCGAAGGATGTTGCCGTGGAGTTTTTTACCCTGAGCAAGAGCTACAACATGCCGGGCTGGCGCGTGGGGTTCATGGTGGGCAACCCGCGCCTGGTGAATGCACTGGCGCGCTTGAAGAGCTATTTCGACTACGGGACATTTACGCCGATTCAGGTGGCCTCGATTCACGCCCTAGAGGGCCCGCAAGAGTGCGTCCGTGAGATCTGCGAAAACTATCGCAAGCGCCGCGATGTGCTGGTGGAGGGATTGAACAAGCTGGGCTGGCCGGTGACGAGCCCGAAGGCAACCATGTTTGTGTGGGCGCGGATTCCCGAGGCGTACCAGGCGCTGAAATCACTGGAGTTTTCGAAGCTGCTGCTCTCTGAAGGCAAGACCGCCGTTTCGCCGGGGATTGGATTTGGCGACTATGGCGACGGCCACGTTCGCTTCTCGCTGATCGAGAACGAAGAACGCACACGGCAGGCGCTGCGCGGCATAAAGCAGATGTTTGCGAAGGGGCAGAAGGCGAATTAACGGCCTCTCAGTCCCCAGAACTGAGCAATTCGATACAGGAAATCCGTCGGTTTGCACTGTGATTGGTTCAATTAATTCTGCTGTCGCAGAATAGTGCACCAGCATTGGTGAAATCCACAGATTAATCCGTTTTTTGCACTTGCTTCCACAGATTGAACCATCCTACTCTCCAAAACAGTTGGTGACCCTGTAGGGAATTGGGAACGCAGTTCCAGCCAGACAGACGATGCGGAATTGGTTGAACTCGGCAGGCCATAGCCGGTGACGGTGGTGGCGGCCGAAGATGAGATTAAGAAAGCATCCAGAGTTTGGCGGGAATGTGCAAGACCCGGTTGGACACGAAGATTCATCCGCGGCTTCGGTCGAGGATGCAAAGTTCGAGGACTTCCGGGGAGTCATCATCGACCCAGCCGCAGGTGCAGGATTCGGGGCAACCCGAAGACGCATGAGCGGCAAAGCCGGAGGGTGCGAGATTCGGGGAAACCCGGAGATCCATTCACCGGCGCCGAAGGAGCGAAGCTTCGGGGCAACCCGGAGATTCACCATCGGCAGAGCCGGAAGATGCAGGGTTCGGGGCAACCCGGAGCCTCATCAGAAGGCGGTACTGGAGGAGCGTGAATCCGGGGCAACTCGGAAATCTGCCGCCGATGCCGCTGAAGGATGCGAGTCAAGAGGCAACTCGAGACTCCATTGCCGGCGAGGCCGGAAGATGCAGGATTCGGGGCAACCCGAAGCCTCATCGGAAGGTGGCACTGGAAGAGCGAAGACCTGGGGCAACCCGGAGCTTCAGCGCCGATGCTGCTGAAGGATGCGAGATTCGAGGCGACTCGAATGTCCATCGCCGGCACGGCCGGAAGATGCAGGGAACGGGGCAACCCGGGAACTCATCGGAAGGCGTTATTGGAGGAGCAGGCTCAGGGGCAACCCTAGCTTCGCCGCCGGTAACGCCAAAGGATGCGAGATTCGAGGCAACTCGAAGATCCATCGCCGGCAAGGCCTGAAGAGGCAGGATTCGAGGAGACTCGGAGCCTGAGCGCAGGGCTGAACGGGGACGATGCATGGTCTGAGTAACCTGAGAGTTTGCCATAATAAGACGCCAGAGACTTCGGTCTCTGGCGTCTTAGTTTTTTTCGGGTCGAATTTGAATATTTTCGCTTCCCACCCATCGCTCAACCACCCCACGGACGAAGGCCCGTCCGTGGGGACCCCGGCAACGCGATGGATGGGGCACCCGAATTTGTATTAAATCAACACTTAGTTTCTGCTGCGCAGTTTGGAGAGCAGGCGGAGAATTTCGAGATAAAGCCAGACCAGCGTGACCATGATTCCGAAGGCGCCATACCATTCCATATATTTGGGAGCGCCGTACTGCACGCCTCTCTCAATGAAATCGAAATCGAGAACCAGATTGAGGGCCGCGACGGCGACGACGATCAAGCTGAAGCCGATGCCTATAAACCCTGAGCCGTTGATGGAAGCGAATTGGATTCCGAAGAATCCCAACAGCATTTCGAGCAGGTAAAAGACCATGATGCCGCCGGTGGCAGCGATTACGCCCAGGCGAAACTTCGCCGTTACCTGGATCAATCCTGAACGATAAGCGAGCAGTAGCGCGAAAAGCGTTCCAAAGGTGAGGGCCACGGCTTGCATGGCAATGCCGGGATAGCGCAGGTTGAGCAGCGCCGAGAGGCCGCCCAGCACGAGGCCCTCAAGCAGTGCGTAGATGGGCGCGGTGACCGGAGACCATTCTTTTTTGAAGACGGTGATCATGGCCATAATGAATCCGCCAATGCCACCGACGAGCATCAACGGCGCGACGGTGGACATATCCTGTTCGGGAAGGAATAGATGCCACGTCCAGGCTGCGGTCGCGATGGCACAGAGCAGCAGAATGCCGGTCTTGTTCACGGTGCCGTTCAACGACATGCGGGTGGTTTCGTCGATTACGCCGCCGTACCGCGCGCCGGAAAGATTGCGGAACGTGTCCTCGCCCAGCGCGGGATTGGATGTTTTCATCAATGCCATGGGGGAATCTCCTTGTGTGCAATTCCCGGATGTGTTCTCGCCGGGATATTGCGTGAAACTTCGAAGCCTGATTCAATTTTAAAACAGGCAGGCCGGGCAATTCCTCAATTCAACTTATGGATGATTTGGCGCAGGCGCTCCGGGGTTGAACTCATAGATGCTGTACGTGACGCCTTGCTGGATGGATTCGCCAACCTTCAGGTAACTCGGATTCAAGTTCCTGAGATAAACGAGATCGTTGGGAGCTAGCATGACGGTGGGAATTTCGCCTCTTTGTAACATGCCTTCGATGCCGCCATTCAGTTCGCGCGAGCGCGCTGCATTCTGAAAGTTCGGGTCGATGACTAATGCGGGAGCATTGCTGTCAGTCGAGAGCCACGGTAACTCGAACGCTCCATCGGTAGTAAAGATGGGCCGCTTCATGGTGGCCAGACGATCGCGCAGGGCAACTGCGTTCGCATAATCCGACGCCGTGGCGATGGCCGCCATATCTCGCTTACCGGTGTGATGAAAGCCAATGGCCGCGCCGGCGATTTGGGTTGCGGGTTGTATGCAGCCGAAGAGAACGAGCGAGGTCACGAGCCTTCCGGGCACGGTGAAGACAGCTAATTGCAGAAGAGTGGAACCCGCTGCGAAGGCTTCGAAGAGATAGTTGGAAGTTCCGCCCACTTTGCCCATGCCTGCTATGGCAACCAGAAGCGCAACGGTAAAGACGGTGACTAACATTCGGACTCTCGCGTCGGCATGGCGCACACCACCTGGGACGCGCAGCAATACAAAGGGAGCGGCGACCCAATATAGGTTGAGAAATACTGCGGTAAGCCCGGTGCCGAGCGCGTGCAGAATCCAGGTAAGGCCGAAGGTGAATCCTTTGACCATTTGCGGCGCGACCAGGATGCTGAAGCGATACTCGGGCGTTCCGGCGAGAAGTGTGACTGCAACAAGAGCGGCGAAGACCGTGACTAATACAGCGAGATTGCGCCAGCGCTTATTCAAGAGCAGCCACAGGCACAGGCCGGCCAACGCAAGAACCACCGACTGCTTGAAGGCCCACGCGAGATAGAAGAGCAGGCCCGCATAGATAAAGCAGAATCGCGGCTGACGCACGACGACCCAAAGGGCGATCATCACCAGCGCGGCAGCGGCCATGTCTGGACGGATGCTGGCTGCCCAATATTTGACGAGTGAAGTGCAGAGCCAGAGACCGAGCGAGAGCGCGAGAGAAAGTGAACTGGCGGTGCAGCGCAACTTGAGGAAGGAGCGCACGAGCCTCCACTGCGCGAGAGCGCCGGCGAGCGCAAAGAGCAGCGTGAATTGGCGTCCCCAGGTCAGGATAGCGGCGTCCCATGCGCCCATCAGCTTGAGTGCGCAGGCATACGCATAATAGAAGAGGTAGTTATACATCGAAAGCGAAAATGGAAATCCGAACGGCCATGTATAGACGGGCCGATGGTTCATGCATCTCCAGACGGAGTCGATCATGGGGGATTCGACTGCGGTGGAGGAGAATAGAGAGCCATAACGCCAGACGCTGAGGATGCGGATGAGATAGACGGCGAGGTTGAGGGCAAAGAAGGCCAGGATCGCAGCAGCTCTGCGGCGCGACAGGTTCCAGATGCCATCTTCGGAGAGATTCAAACCGGAATCGCGCGCAACTTCTTTCATGTGAAACCTGTTCCTCGTACAAGCCAGCATTTTTTGAAAAGGCCGAATAAAGGTCAGGGTAACATGGCCTCTCGGGTTAACGGTTGCGCCAGAATCAGGAGTATTGATTTGGTCAGAATGAACTTTCCCTCAGGGGCTGAAGCCCAGTTGATCTTGCCCGGCTAATGTGCGGGCTGAGGCCCGTACCCTTCAACTGAGTCCCTTAACTTCCAATTGGAACCCGCACCCACAAACTGATGCACTATTGAGTGAGGAACTCAATGCATTGGAGGGGCTTCATCTTTTGCGCCGGCGCCTGGCCTGTTTCTGCTCAGCATGAAGGCCAGCATTACAAGGCCGACCGACATCCACGATAACTCCATGTAGACATCTTGATAGCCTTGCACCTGCGCCTGATGGTTGAGCTGGTTATATATGTTCGCCAGTGCCAATGCGTTGCCGTTGGCCGCGCCGAAGTTCGAGCCGAGGAAGCCGGTGAGCGTTTGCGTGTGCTGTTGAAAAGCGCTGGAGGCCGAAGTCATGGCATTTTGCAGATGCTGCTGATGCCACATGGTGCGGCGGGTCACCTGGGAGTTAGTGACGGCGATCAGGATGCTTCCGCCGATGTTTCGCGCGAAGTTGATGAGTCCAGCAACCTGGTTGCTCTGCTCCTTGGGCAAGCCTACATAGGCGGCCGTGGTGATGGAGATGAAGCAGAAGGGGATGGGCATCATCTGAATGACGCGCAGCCACGATGCGAGAGGAAACGACATATCCAAAGTTGTCACATTGGCCGCGATGCGGAAAGTCAACACAAATAGCGCGAAGCCGGTCATAGCCAGCCAGCGCGCGGCCACCTTGCTGGTGGCATAGCCGGCCATGGGCATCACAAATACCAGCGCGACGCCGCCCGCGGTAAGAGCGAGCCCGGCGGTGGTCGCGGTCCAACCGAGCAACTGCTGCGTGAACTGCGGTTGCAGCACGGTGTTGGCGTTCAGCACGCCACCGACGAGCATCATTAGAAAACAGCAGATGGCAAAATTTCTGTAGCGAAAGAGCTTGATGTTGATGAGCGGATTCTTGTGATGCCACTCCCACCAGATCAGGCCTATCATGCCGCCGACAAACAGAACCGCAAAGAAGCGGATAAAGCTGGAAGCGAACCAGGCATTCTCTTCGCCCTTGTCGAGCATGATCTGCATGCCGCCCATGGCGATGGCGAGGAAGCCAAAGCCCAGGTAGTCCATATTCGGCAGGCGAGAGCGGTCAGGCTTGATCCACGGCGGATCTTCCACCAGCCGAGTGACCAGAAAAAAGGCCAGAATTCCGACCGGAATGTTGATGAAGAAGATCCAGCGCCATGTGATGTTGTCGGTAATCCAGCCGCCCAAAGTGGGGCCGATGGAGGGCGCGAGAACGGCTACCAGGCCGTAGAGAGCGAAGGCCTGCCCACGTTTTTGCGGCTCGAAGCTGTCGGCCATGATGGCCTGGGCCATGGGCTGCATTCCGCCGCCACCTATGCCTTGAATGACGCGAAAGACCAGCAGCATGGGCAGCGACGGCGCCGCGCCGCAGAGAAAGCTGGAGACGGTAAAAATTATGATGCACAGCACAAAGAAATTTCGCCGGCCCATCACGCTCGATATCCATCCACCCATGGGCAGCACAATGGCATTCGATAGCAGATAGCTGGTGAGCACCCAGGTTGCTTCATCGGTGCTGGCGCCGAGCGAGCCGGCGATATGAGGCAGGGCCACGTTGGCGATGGAAGTGTCGAGGTTCTCCATGAACGCGGCCAGCGCCACACACGCGGCAACGATCCACGGATTTACCCTTGGCTTCCAGAGCGCGTCGGGACTGGACTGGTGAATCTCCATAGTCCTGGGCGTTTCCGGCGCGCCGGACGGGCCTGATGATGGGGGTGGAAAATCGGGCAAGAACTACTCCTTGGCTCTTTGGTTCCAATTTGCGCGAATCGGGGAAGCGGCGGCGCTAGAAAACCTTTGCGTGAATCATTGTTGCGGCAAACATTCCCTCAGGGGCTAAACAGGCTGCGGAAAAAGGCCCAGGCTCGGTCCGAACTCCCTAAAAACATCCCTCAGGGCCTAAAGGC
>JBAPYY010000007.1:0-1615 GCA_049284975.1 Occallatibacter sp. | reverse complement strand
CCGTTGATCGCGGCGCGCTCTTCAACGTGATTTTTCAAAAGCAGGGCGAGGTCACAGCCAGCCTTTTGCCCGCTGCGCTCACCGGCTACTCATTTCTCTTTTCCACCGAGCGCGACCTCAACAAGTCCCATGAAAAGCACGGCGGGCTCACGCCTCCGCCGCTTACGATGGCCGTAGAGGGTGATGGCGCGATGCAGTTGGCGGCCCAGCGCATCGCACTCAACCTGCACGATGCGGGATTTAATGTGCAAGTAGTTACCGCGGGTGGAGCACGGCCCGCTGACCTCGCCCTGCACCGCCTGCCGTTGGCGTCGAGTAAGCCGCAGGCCGCGCTGGAGGCGATGCTGCGCGGTGCGGGAGTTCAAGCTCCGGTGCTCGAACAAGCCCCTGCCGGTCTCTATAAAGTTGAGCGCGATTTTCTGGAAACCCATACGCTGATTCCGCTGCTCTATCTTTCTCGCGCCTACGCGATCGGTGGCCGTCTTCGCGATCTGCGCCTGAGCGTGGATGGAACTCCCCAATTGGCCGGCGCCTCCCTGGAGGACGCGCCATGAACCTGCGGCAAAAGCTTCTGTTGATGCTCTCGCTCACCGTCGCGATTGCCGTTGCAGCTGTAGCTTGGACCGTACTGGTGCGCATCCGGCAGGTCTTCGAGCAGCGCGACCAGCAGGAGACCGCGCTTTTTGTCAGCCAGTTCCAACGCGAATTCCAGCACCGTTCAGCCGAAGTGGCCGCGGCAGTGGACCACTTGGCTGCAACAGAGCGCGTGCGCGCCATGGCTTTTTCGCTGGCTCAATCCGGAGACTCGTCGCTCTACGTAACAGAAGCTCAGACGTTGGCGCAGGAGTCGCAGCTCGACTTTCTTGAGATCATCGGTTCCGACGGAAAAATCGTCAGCTCTGCGCAGTGGCCGGCGCGTTTCGGTTACACGGAGCCTTTCGCCTGGGCGGATCAAACCGCCTTTCTCAAAACTGAGGACTTGCCCGACGGCAGCACAACGCTCGGACTCTTCGCCAACCGCGCCGTTGGCTCCTCTGAGCCGAATTCGGCACAGCCGGTGCGCATTCTCGGCGGCAAGCGCCTCGACCAATCCTTCCTCGCCGACCTGCCCGTTGCCCCCGGAATGCAGATTGGTCTTTATCGAGATGCCGACCAGGGACCGACCACCGACCAACCACACCTCGGTCCGGATTTCGCGATCTTCGATCCCAAGCGCTTAATCGGCGTGACTGGCGAAGTGCCCAACGCCGCGCGCTATGAGTTGTTGATCCGTACCGCTATCAACTCCGGCCAGCAAGCCAGCACCGTCCTCTATCTCACCAGCCAGCGCGAGGACTCGGTCAACGCCACGGCAATCCCGCTCAAGGATAGCAGCGGCAAAGTGCTCGCCGTACTAACGGTGTCCATCTCGCGCGGCGGCATGATTGAGGCCCAGCAGCACATCCGGGCCATCGCCTATGGCGTCGCCACCGGCGGAATTCTGCTGGCGATTCTGGCCAGCCTGTGGATAGCCGCGAGGGTATCGCGGCCCATCGAGCAGTTGGCCCGCGCTGCCGAAGAAGTTGCCGCAGGCAATTGGGAAGCTCGCGTGCCGGAACGCAGGCAAGGCCGTGGC
>JBAPYY010000006.1:0-1880 GCA_049284975.1 Occallatibacter sp. | reverse complement strand
GCGCTGGAGGGCACGCCGTTGAGGGAGTTGAAGGCGCTCATGATAGTGGCAGCACCAGCCTCGACCGCAGCGTGGTAAGGAGGCAGATAGATTTGGCGGAGGGTGATGGGGGAGATATCCGCCGTGTTGTACTCGCGTCCTGCTTCGGCAGCGCCATAGGCGGCGAAATGCTTGACCGCGACGAGGACGCTGCCAGGTTTGGTGAGGTCGTCGCCCTGATAGCCTTTGACGCATGCCCGCGCCATGGCCGCGCCAAGATACGGGTCTTCGCCGGCGCCTTCCACGGTGCGTCCCCAGCGAGGATCGCGGCTGATGTCTACCATTGGGGAGTAAACCCACCGGATGCCTGCAGTGACAGACTCTTCAGCCGACATGCGTGAAAGCGCGGCGGCGAGATCCGGATCGAAGCTGGCGGCCACGGCCAACGGCACCGGATAGACGGTGCGGAAGCCGTGAATGACATCCGCGCCGAAGAGCAGCGGGATGTGGAGACGGCTTTTATCCACTGCCAGATGCTGGAACGCATCAGAGTGCTGAGCGCCGATGGTGTTGAGCATGGAACCAAGGCGGCCTTCGACAATCAGTTGCCTGACATTGACATGATTGCCTGTGTCGGGATTCAGTGCAACCAGGCCTGGGTTGTTCGCTCCTGGCGGCGCTGGCTGGCCTGACGTTGGCGCGAGGAAAGTAGCAGCATTTCCAGTGTCGTTGTATTGGACAAGCTGCCCGATCTTTTCTTCAAGCGTCATCTGGCGGAGCAGATGATTGACACGGACCTCGATCGCGGGATCGGCAAGCTGCACGTTGGATGGGTGCGCGAGCTGTGCGGCATGCGGCCGAGCAGTCTGCGGAGCCGCGCTTAGCGTGAAGCACGCCGAGAGTGCGGCACAGGCGAGGGCGGAGCGAAAGCGAGAGTTCGCCGTGAAAACGGAGACGAGCATCCTGACAAGGCTAATAGAATTGCGAAGTATAGAATTCATACGCGACACACGATTTCTCCGGCCCGATTGAATGAGAGACGCACCGATTTGCCAGCGGGGTTAGGGCAACGATTCGACCGACTACCGCGGGCAATCGTCTTCTGTGCTGGCGTGGAGAACGGGATAGCCGGCGGTTGCGCAATCGGTTGCGCTAAGAGATTTTGTACCATTGGCAATCGCAAACAGTCAATCGAAAACGATACTTCGAAGTGGGAAATTTTGAAGAGTCTTTCCCTCAGGGCCTAAAGGCCACGTTCATTTTGCGGCGTTTACGGCACGACTGAAGTCGTGCCCTGACACAAGGCAGCTTTTTGAAACACGTTCTATGAGTTATTCCGTAACCTCTAAAACCCGTAACGTTCAAATCGCAGCCGGCTTGACACTTAAAATGAGCAAATGGTATCAATACCCCACGCACAATCGATTGCGCAGGCGCACCTCCTAGCCGTAAAAACGAAGGATTGAAGGCAAAAGGGAGAGGAGGAGACTCGATGGGTGAGCGAAACGTCAGGTGGCACTCTGCTCCCGGCTCAGGTGTGTGGAGGATGAGCCGGCGGCAAATGTTGATAGCATTGGCGGGCACGGCGGGATGCGCGCTTGCGCCCAGGGGCATCGTTTTCGGGAGCGAGGCGTGGAAATTGTCCAAGGAAGATGAAGCTTTTCTGGATGACCTGGAACGGCAGGGCTGCTTGTTCTTCTGGGAGCAAGCCAGCCCGAAAAGTGGGCAGGCGCTGGACCGCGCGCGGAACGATCTGGGCGGAGCGTGCGATCCGCGGCGCATGGCGAGCATCGCGTCAACGGGATTTGGTCTGACTGCGCTGTGCATTACCGACCACCGCGGCTATCTGCCTCATGCACAGATTGTGGAGCGCGTAAAGACGACGCTGGAGTGGCACCTGA
>JBAPYY010000005.1:0-1881 GCA_049284975.1 Occallatibacter sp. | reverse complement strand
CCTGGCAGGATCTGGAGTTCGGCGTCATCATTCACTTCTCCACCAACACCTTCCTGGATCGCGAATGGGGTGATGGCACCGCCAGTCCTTCGGTCTTCAATCCCACTCAGTTCGATCCAGATCAATGGATGAAGGCCATCCGCGACTCCGGTGCCAAATACGTTGTGCTGGTGGCCAAGCATCATGACGGATTCTGCCTCTGGCCTACCGGGCAGACCGATTACAGTGTCAAGTCCAGCCCCTGGAAGGGCGGCAAAGGCGATGTGGTTGGCGATGTTGCCCGCTCCGCGCGCAAATATGGCCTCAAGTTCGGCGTCTATCTTTCACCCTGGGACAGGCATGACCCCAGATACAAGGACTCAGCCGCCTATGACCGGTACTATCTTGCTTTGCTCTCGGAACTATCGCAAAACTACGGAAACTTGGTTGAACTTTGGCTTGATGGCGCAGGCAGTGCCGGCCACGTCTACGACTTCAAGGCAATTATCGAGACTCTACGCACCTACCAGCCCAACACCATCGTCTTCGCCGACACGGGGCTCTTTGAATACGGCGATGCACGCTGGGTGGGCACCGAAAGCGGCCGCGTTCCCTACGAGAATTGGAACGTTATCGACCGTCACGGCTATCTCCGCTGGCGTCCCGTCGAAGCCGATACGCCGCTCAGAAACTTGGATTGGTTCTGGCACCCCGGCCATGAGGCATCGTTGAAAAGCCTGAATGAGTTGCTCGCCACCTACGACGAAACTGTAGGCCACGGCGCGCAGTTGCTACTCGGCTTGGCCCCTGACCGTCGCGGCCTGCTTCCAGACAGCGACGTGGCACGCCTTGAGGAGTTCGGCAAAGCTATCCGCGCGCGCTATGCCCATAACCTGTCAATGGAACATACCGCAACCACGCCTGATGTTGCGGCCGCGCTCGACGGCAATCCGGATACATTCTGGTCGGCGCCAGCAGGCTCTCATCACTCAAGCCTTGAAGTCAATTTTGCAAAGCCGGTTTCCTTCAACCGCGCACTTACCATGGAGTGGCTCAACGACGGCCAGCACATTCAGAAGTATGCCATTGAGGTCTGGACGGGGAATCGTTGGAAGACCGTAGCCGCGGCAGAAGCCATCGGCCACAAGAAGATCGACATCTTTCCAACGGTAACCGCCAACCGCATACGGCTCAACATTATTTCCAGCACCGATGCGGCGGCGATTCGCGAGTTTCAACTCTATAACGTAGAAGACATCAAAGAAGAAAAATGAAGCTGCGCGCCCAGGGTTCATGCTTTCCGCATGAGCCTTGGGCGGCCCCGGCCCATACAGCCGATTGATCTGGACTCCGGTTGGCAATTTCGCGCCGTCGCCGGCACCCAGCGCCTTTGCGCAACTCGGCAGGAGCGACAATCTATTGCGGGTGTACCGTCAAGGAAAGAGCGGGTTTGATTAAGTATGCAGGACTGGATCCGCGATAGCTTCGCCGCCGTGGAATCAAGCGCTCGCGGACAGATTCCCTCAAGGATAAATATGCAATCCAAAAGCAAGCCGCCCCATTCGCCATGCGAATGGGGCGGCTCAGGGTTATCTTTCGTTTAGAAGGTGAGGCGTCCGGCTACTTGAATTACACGCGCATCAGGTAGCAGCCCGCTGAACCTCGTCGAATTGAGCGAACCGGCACTATTTCCGGTAAGACCATTGTTCGGATCGCCAAAGGATGGAGTGTTCAAGACATTGATTCCGTCGGCGCGCAGTTCGAAGGCAGACGCATGAAACGGGATCTTAAAGCTCTTGAAGAGGGACATGTCAAGCCGGTTGAAGCCCGGCCCAGCGACTGTCTGCCGTCCGCGTTGTCCATACGGCAGCGTTCCAGCCTGGCTGAGCAGAACCCCATTGG
>JBAPYY010000004.1:0-3908 GCA_049284975.1 Occallatibacter sp. | reverse complement strand
TAAGAATAGAGCTTGAATAGGCGCGGAGATTCCGAGCCAACAAAACGAAGTTAGGAGAAACGATGGGAACTGAAGAGCAAGCGAATCAGAAGACAACAGGGAAGGTTGCGCCCGCAACGGGCAAATTGGGCGTGATGGTGATCGGGCTGGGCGCTGTTTCCACAACGATGATCGCAGGAGTCGAGGCCGTTCGCAAGGGACTGGCGAAGCCGATCGGATCGTTGACGCAGATGGGGACGATTCGTTTGGGCAAGCGGACCGACAGCACGTCGCCGCTAATCAAGGATTTTGTGCCGCTGGCCGATTTGAATGACATTGTCTTCACCGGCTGGGACATCTTTGAGGACAATGTCTACGAGGCCGCTGCGCACGCCAAAGTACTGGATGAAAAGACGCTGGCGCAACTGAAGCCGTACCTGGAGACGATCAAGCCGCTACCTGCGGTCTTCGATCAGTACTATGTGAAGCGCCTCAACGGCACGCACATCAAGAAGGGCAAGAACAAGCGCGATTTGGCCGAGCAGGTGAAGGCCGACATTCAAGCCTTCAAGAAAACCGTGGACAGGGTGGTGATGATTTGGGCTGCATCGACGGAAATCTTTATTGAGCCAACCGCCGTGCATCAGAGCATCGAAGCTTTTGAAAAGGGTCTCGATAACAACGACATCGCCATTGCGCCGTCGCAGATTTATGCTTATGCCGCTCTGAGCGAAGGCGTGCCCTTTGCCAACGGCGCACCGGGCCTGACGGTGGACACGCCGGCCATGGTTGAACTGTCAAAGCGCAACGCCGCGCCTATCTGCGGCAAAGACTTCAAGACCGGGCAGACTCTGATGAAGACGGTGCTCGCGCCTGCACTCAAGGCACGCATGCTGGGTGTCTCCGGGTGGTTCTCGACCAACATTTTAGGCAATCGCGACGGCGAAGTGCTGGACGATCCACAGTCGTTCAAGACGAAAGAGGAATCGAAGCTCGGCTCGCTGGATTACATCTTTCAGCCGGAGCTTTATCCCGATCTATACAAGAACCTCTACCACAAAATTCGCATCAACTATTACCCACCCCGCGGCGATGACAAAGAGGCATGGGACAACATTGACATCTTCGGCTGGCTGGGCTATCCGATGCAGATCAAGGTGAATTTTCTTTGCCGTGATTCGATTCTCGCAGCGCCGATTGCGCTCGACCTGGTGCTGTTTCTGGATCTGGCCAAGCGCTCACCTTCGTTGCGCTCCATCGGCATTCAGGAGTGGCTGAGCTTCTATCTGAAGTCGCCGCAATCGGCGCCGGGACTATATCCCGAGCACGATCTGTTTATCCAGTCGATGAAGCTGAAGAACACACTGCGCCACATCATGGGTGCGGACCTGATCACTCACCTGGGCCTGGAATACTACGACTGACCACCTGCGGTGGGGCCAACTGCCTCCCGCTGGTCGGCGAAAGCAAAAAGCAAAAGCCTCATCCGCAAGGGTGGGGCTTTTGTTGTTAGCCGTTGAGATTCTGCAAGGTGTTCTATGAGAATCGCTCTATATTTGCGTAGGACGCCGGGTGTGTTCTCCCTTATGCGGCCACGGCTGGCGCCAGGCGACGGACGGTGAGGACGGTGATGTCGTCTTCCTGGCCGAATTCTTTGGCGGCGTCGGCGATGTAAAAGGCTGACTGGTTGCTGAGGTTGTAGACACGGTCAAAACCAAAGAGTTCGCCTGAGGGCTGGCGGGCTTCGACGACCCCATCTGACATAAGCAAGAGACGGTCGCCGGGGTGCAGGTATAGCCGTACCTCTTCATACTTCGCATCGGCGAGGACGCCGAGAGGCAGGGTGCCGGGCATGGGGATCTCTTGACTGTTGAGATAGGGCGGCAGATGGCCGGCGCTGGAGATAACCAGCGCGCCGTCAGCGCCAAACCAGATGGCCTGGCAGGTGGTGAAGCTGTCGCTGCCTACGAGAACGCGATTGAGGGATTGGAGAATTTTGGCCGGGCTTTGTTCCGGTGTACGGCGCAGCGCGCCCATGAGCATGGAGACGTTCATGGCGGCCTGCAAGCCTTTGCCAGCCACGTCGCCAATGACGACCAACAGTCCGCCTCCGGGCGTGGGTTGCACGTGGTAGAAGTCGCCGCCAACCTCATTGGCCGGGTTGTAGACGGCGTCCACTTCAAAGCCTGGAGTTGCGAGCTTCGATTGCGGAATCATCAACTCCTGAACACTGCGGGCGGCGGCCAGTTCGCTGGATGCGTGCTCCTGCTCGCGTTGGACTCTTAGGAAGCGGACGAAGATGATGAGCACGATGGCAAGGATGCCGGCCACATCGGCAAAGGATGCAAGGTGGATGGGGATGGGTCCGGCGTAAAAGGTAAGCGGCGCCTGTACTTCGCGGCCCTCCCAATCGTTGAGGCCGGCAATCATGGGCACGATCCAGCCCGCCAGGGTCAACAACAGCGGGACAAGCAGCAGGCCTGCCTCGAAGTTGCGCCTGAGCGTGGCCCTGATAAGAGTGGAGAGGACGAACACGAGCCAGCCCAGTGACCAGAAAAAACTGAGAAGGACCACGGCCACAAGGAGGATCCAGATAGACCGACTGAGTCCTATCAGCAACAGGGAGGGCGCCACACATGCCAGAACGGGAGCCGTGAAACGCAGCAGCAGAATGTACCATCGCCGCGGCAGAGCGAGAAATGCAACGAGGAACTCGAAGTATAGATACAGAGAGATGAGCGCCAACTGCACGATGACGGCCATGTACCAGAGCTGATCAAGCCGTGCAAAGCTGCCCGCCAGTTCAACAAACCAGATAGGCGCCAGGAATAATTCATGAAGAGCCAGCAAGAGATATTCGATGTGTCCCTTCTGGGTGAAATAAAGGGCCAATAAAAAGAGCGCCAGTGAGACGAGCAGGATGGCGGTAACCAGGCGCGGAAGGCGTTCAAAGAGATTGTGGACGGACCAGAGTTCCAGAGAGTGGTCAAGGTCTTCGCGGTTGCCCAGGCGCAATGTGCGGCTGGCGAAAAAAGTTGTGTAGGCGCCGTAGCCCATGGGGATGTAAATGCTCCGCACAACCAGAACCAGAGAGGTTTCATTGGGCGGAAGATTGAGGTTGTAGACGCGTGAGATTTGCTGATAGCGCGCCGGCTCGTCTCCGTGCGGACCCTCGGGCCGAATATTGTGGCCATTAGCAAAAACATCAAGGTCAAATGTCTGCGAACTGATGGTCGCGTTTTGTGAGACCGGCAGTTCAATGAGCAAGGCGAGCGGTCCATGGTTTGGCGCAAGCTTCAGATGGAGCCGGTACCAGGCGTAACGCTCCCGGGCCTTCCCAGAAGGATCGACAGCGGTTTCAGTCGATTGATCCACATCGGGTACCTCGGCAAAGGAGGCCTGCGCGTCGCGAATGGCCCATGCGGAGTCGTCGTACTCCGGAGTTGCCGCTTCCGGGTCGGCCGTGACGCCTACTCGCCAGCTTTTGCCGAGGAAGAGGGGGGAACCAAGCCCTGTGGCGTCAATGACCGTCTCCGGCGCGCTATGAGCCTTGGCCGGGAGAACCTGCGCGGGAGCGTGCGGCTTCTGCGGAGCAGCCGGTGGACGGGAGGGCACGTTCTGGGCGACCAGTTGCATCGCTCCGCTTACGGCGATGGCCGCGAGCCCCAACTTGATTCGGTGCAAGGCGTACCCCCTCGTTACTCTGTGTTTCTCACTTTAATGCAGTCCGGCGGCCGTTCCAAGAAAAACGCGCGGGAAGGCGGGTGGAAGCTGCATTGAAACTTTGGGGCAGAATCGGGCTGGCTGAGCGGTTCGTCCTCTTCGCGGTTGGCAAACTGGAGGATACTAGAGTCTAAAGAGCGGGGCGGAATGGCTCGTCGAGCACGAGTTGCAAACTGCGAGAATGGATGAACGCCGGAGGTAGGGGC
>JBAPYY010000003.1:0-3786 GCA_049284975.1 Occallatibacter sp. | reverse complement strand
GATAAATGGAAAGCCAACCGCTGTTGTCATAGTCGATCAGTCCCACGCCTGAACCGTTGGCCTCAATGATGAATTTCTTCTCCGGCGTGCCCATGACATGTTTCCAAGTAGTCAAGCCGGCCTGACGTGCGATGTCCTGAAAAAGTACGGGGCCTTCTTTGACAAATCCGCCGGCGGTGATGGGGCGATGCTCACTGTCGAGCACGGCCGGGTGCGCGCCTCCGGTGTTGACTCCCCCAACGGCGGGAGCCTGCCCGCCTTCACGCGGCTTGTCGGACTGCGTATCGGCAGAGTGGGAGTCCGGCGTGGTGGACTGAGCAGCGCAGCGGCTTGAGCACGCGACCAAAACAGCGCAGAGCGCGACGGCGGCAAACCGGCGGATGGGGACCGGCCAGGCAGCGAGTCGAACTTCGTCATTCCGTGAGACAAACGCTTGGAAAAGAGAAGCCGGGAACGGTCGGGGAATCGACTGGAACAAAGAGCCTCCACAGATGGAACGTCCTCACCATACACGATTTGATATTGGATGAGACTCATCCAAAAGATGGAGGCTGGAGTGCAGACCGCGCTGGCTCTTCTTCGAAAATATCTGCTTATGTTTCTGTGCATTCCCGCGCCTGTCCAATTACTGTGGAGGTGCGTGGTTTTTTGCGCAGGATGAACTCTGTTTTAGAAAGCCGGCTTGCACTTCAGTGGCCCGAGATTACGCCAACCCGATGGATGCAACTGGAAAAACTGCTCGAAGCGCGGTGCGGTTTGCCCGAACTCGGCGCGTGGATGCGTTGCGGGGCCTGCTGGCAATAACAATTTTGCTGGGTTGCGGACTCGTCGCGCCGGGGTTGGAGCCTTTCACTCCGCTGGCCAACTTCGGCCGCCAAACTTGGGTGATGGAAAACGGCTTGCCGCAGAACACGGTGCAGGCGCTGCTTCAGACCAGGGATGGATTTGTGTGGCTGGGGACCGAGGTGGGGCTGGTCCGCTTTGACGGCAACGGGTTTCAGGTCTTCGACAAGAATTCAACGCCGGCGCTGCCGGGGAGCGATGTGCGTTGCTTGCTGGAGACAAAGGACGGGGCGCTGTGGATTGGAACCAGCGAAGGGCTGGCGCGGTGGAAGGACGGGGTGGTGACGGCGTTCGCCACAAAGGATGGGCTGCCGGGGAACGGAATTAGGGCATTGGGAGAGTTACCGGCTAATGTGCTTTGGACAACAACGGACTCTGGAGATGCGGAGTTGCAAGCGGGGAGGTTTGTTGCCGTAGACCTAGAGAAATTCAAGATTATTGGTAGGCCCGATTTATCGGCTGCTCGCAGTACGGAGAGCATGCGCAGTATTGCACAGCAGTCTGGGCTTTCCAAGGATCAAATCGCGTATCTGCAGATCCTGCCGGATGGTGTAACGGCCGTGGCCAGCCAGAACACTCTAGCGATTTCTCATGGAGACATCGTGACCGAGCGTTTCATCGTTGGCAAAGAACTACCCGGTAGCAGAATTCAGGCCCTGCTTGCTGATCACGAGGGCAGCCTTTGGATTGGCACCAACGGTGGGCTGGCGCGATGGACGGCAGGAGAAAAACTCGAACGTCTGCCGGTGACCGATCCGCTGGCGTCGGCGTCTGTGCTGGCGCTGATGGAAGACCACGAGGGAAACATCTGGGTCGGGACTGAGACGGGCGGGCTGCACATTCTGCGCGATCAGCGCTTCCGCACCATCGGCGCACGGGAGGGGCTTTCTTCCGATGCAACTACCACTGTTGTTGAGGACAAAGCGGGCACGCTTTGGGCGGGAACGAACGGGGCCGGACTGAATGCGATACGTCCCGGGAAAAATGGATTGGTGGAAGCCCACCCTAGCCACAAGGACGAAAACGTGGCGAGGGTGGGGCACCCGTCGAGTTCGGCGAAGACTTATTCTGTCGGCAACGGTCTTTTGAGCGACGTGATTTTGTCGCTGGCCGCCGCGCCAAACGGCGACCTGTGGGTGGGCACGCCTGATGGACTGAACCGAATTCGGGGGGACAGGATTGATTCCTTCACTTCGGCTGACGGGTTGCCTGATGACTTCATCCGTTCGCTGCTTGTGGACGCTGATGGGTCGTTGTGGATTGGAACTCGGCGCGGGTTGACGCATTGGACAAATAGAAATGACGGATCCGGAGGCGTGCACATGGAGACTTTTTCTCATGCCAATGGACTGGGCAGCGACCTGGTGGGCGCATTGGCGCGTGACGCGGCGGGAAACCTGTGGGTGGCTACCTTCGCGGGACTGTCGCGGCTGCACGGTGGCGCAATTCAAAACTATACGACCGCGAACGGACTCTCAAGCAACGTGATCACGGCGCTGCTTTCGCGCGGAGATGGAACGCTGCTTATTGGGACGCAGGACCACGGATGGAATGTTTGGGACGGGCAGAAATTCTCTCCTGAAAAGCATGACGGTTTGGACCAGACGAGTATCCACGCAATTCTGGACGATGGCGTTGGGCATCTGTGGTTTGCCACCGGAAACGGTATCGCGCGTTGCGACTGCGCCGGGGCGGGAAAAACGATGCAGGGGGCAGGCTGCTCGCACTGGATTGAATTTGGCGCCGCGGACGGGCTGCGCAGCCGGGAGACAGCGATCAACAGCCATCCGTCGGCGTGGCGCTCGGGCGACGGACGCCTATGGTTTGCCACGTCCAAGGGAATTGTGGAAGTGGATCCCAAGCACTTTCCGGTGAACAGTGTTCCGCCGCCGGTCGCGCTGGAACGCTTTGAGGTTGACGATCTTCCCCAGGTAATACAAGCGGCGAACTCCGTATTGCGGATTCCGGCGGGTCACGTGCATTTTCAATTCGATTATGCGGGACTGAGTTTTACCGCTCCGCAGAAAGTGCGCTATCGCTATATGCTGGAGGGGTTCGACCGCGACTGGACCGATGCCGGCGTGCGCCGCTCCGCGTACTACACGAACATTCCTCCGGGGCGCTATACCTTTCGCGTGCAGGCGGCCAACAACGACGGACTTTGGAATACTGCCGGAGCCGCGCTTACCTTCGAGCTGCGGCCTCACTACTATCAGACTGTGTGGTTTTTTGTTTCGCTGCTATTGGCGGCGGCGGGAATCGTGTTGCTGCTATTGAGGCTCAGGCTGCAGCGGGCAGAAGGCGAATTTCGCGCGGTGCTGGGCGAGCGCAATCGCATTGCGCGCGAGATTCACGATACGCTGGCACAGGGCTACGTGGGCGTCAGCGTGCAGTTGGAGGTGCTGGCGGAACTGCTGCGGCTGAAAAAGCCGGAGGAGGCGTCGAAGCATCTGGACCTTACGCGCAACTATGTTCGTGAAGGGTTGGCCGATGCGCGCCAGTCAATCTGGGCGCTGCGCTCACAGGATTCGGCAGAGACTACGCTGCCGGTTCGTCTGCGCCGGATGACGGAGGGGGAAGAC
This sequence comes from Occallatibacter sp., assembly GCA_049284975.1. Classification (GTDB taxonomy): domain Bacteria; phylum Acidobacteriota; class Terriglobia; order Terriglobales; family Acidobacteriaceae; genus Telmatobacter. Next base: position 361 of record JBAPYY010000003.1, on the reverse strand, counting down.
GGTCACGGATTGGAAGCAAGATTCAGTATCTTCGGTGCCTACCGGCCTATGCCTCCGGGGACGGAACAGGAATTTCTGCGCGTGGCCCAGGAGGCAATCCATAATGTGAAGAAGCACGCCGAGGCCAAGCAGCTTTTTGTTCAATTGGAGTACAGACCGGAAGGAGTTGCGCTGGAAGTGCGCGATGACGGGAGCGGCTTTGCTGCGCAACAGGAGCCTCAACCAGGGCAGTTCGGGCTGACAGGAATGAGAGAGCGCGCGGCGGCCATTGGCGGAACGCTTGAAGTAGTGAGCGAGCCAGGCGCGGGAACCACGGTCCGGCTGCTGCTTCGATCCCAGGTTCCAGAATCGAGGCCTGGGG
>JBAPYY010000002.1:0-6580 GCA_049284975.1 Occallatibacter sp. | reverse complement strand
TGCCTGGGACAGGCCGCGGCCGCAGAGCGCGCAATGGGCGCTTTCGCACGCTATTTTTCCGGGTCAGGTTTTCGCCAAAGACGATTCCGTTGTGCGCGGCCATATCGCGCTGATGCAGGCATGCACGCAGGAAGACATTCCTGCCGAGACGGGATGGCTTCGCCATGAAGCTGTATGGAACTACAACGCGGCCTTTGTCGCCGAGGTATATCTATGGGCGGGCTTGCGCGACTGGGCGCACGGCACCTTTACTGGATTTTTGAATCATGCGTCGCCGCTTCATGCATGGCGCGAAGAGCAGCCATTGCAGAATGCATTACTCGGCGATAACTGGGGCGACATGCCCCACAACTGGGCCAGCGCCGAATGCATCCGCTATTTGCGGCATATGCTTGTGCTCGAAGATGATCAGAAGATTCGTCTGTTGGCTGGCCTCATGCCGTCGGACCTGAAAGATCGCGCAGCGTTTGCGCTTCAGGGATCGCCCACGCGCTTTGGCCGTGTTTCACTGAACGCGGAGCCATGGGGCACACGCGGATGGAAGATGCGCTTCTCACGGGAAAGCAGCTCGGAGTCACCTAGTGCCATCGAGATTCCTGAGAAACTCGATACCGGCGCAGTGCTGATCCGCATCGAGGGAGCGGCAAAGAGCGGCGCAGCGGCAGGCATCGTCAATGTGGATCCGACAGCGGCTGCCTGGACGGCTTATTGGGGATCGTAAACTTAATTACGCGCGCACGCTTGCCTGGATAGTTCCATACTCGCGGCCACCGGTTGAGCCGCTTGGTAGGATCGTATAAGGGCCAACCGCCGCCGGCCATCTAATCCCAGCCTGCCCCAGTCCCATAGCTTGAACGTAAAGATATAAGGCGTGGCGCTGATCTCTAGCACCATGCTGTTATTTCCGGAGCAATGAACGGTTCCGGCAGGGATCAGAAAATGGTCATGCTTGCGTGCAGGAAAGCGATTGACATAGGCCTCCGCTGGGAAATTGAATTCATCCGCCCGAATACCGGGTCGTCGCCGAGGGTGGGCCCAACCATTTCGTTAATCTCGGTTGGCAACCGCAGGAAACTCTCAGTGCGGACGGACCTGGCGCTTGGAAAGAATGGCTGCAATGCATTCTGGATCTCATCGAGATTTGCGGCTGGATAGGACTCGATGGCAATTACTCCGCCGAAGCCGACTCGACGGCTTAAATGCTCACCAACCGCAGTCCATCCGGTCAGGCATTCATCGGCGCTTCCCGAAGGGATGCTGGGAAATCTATCGTACACGGCCATTCTCCTGTCGGAACGATCATGTCACAAATGCTCTTTTTACTTATAAAGAAACAAATACATGACCGAAATATCGTATATAGACAATAGAAAGAGTTATAATTTAACGAATCGGGCATTCTGCGAAGCTACACTGCCACGGGCGGTGCGAGTGGAACGCCGGGGATCGAGAGCAGCTCAATGCCGCTGAGTCGTATATTCAGGAGACGTAGAATGGCCAACCATCCAGATCCAGTAAACGAGTCCGCCGCCCCGCGCGCCGGCATCCAACACCACGGGCGTAAGCGAAAACTCACAGCATGCGTTGGCGATCCTCTACCAGCGAGTGAGGGAAACGAAGTCAACAAAATCAAACGGCGTCCTCTCGGCCTTATCGTGGTTCTGTTGGCTGCCTTGGCTCAGCTGGGCGTCGGCCACGCTCAGGAAACCCTGACAAACTGGGCAGCGGGCGCAAGTGACCATTATCTCGTTTATCCTGATCAATCCTACGGCTACTTCTCAGGTGTATCCGTGAAGCTTGATGTCTGGCAGGCACAGACGAAAGATCCGGTGCCAACTGTCATCTACTATCACGGAGGCGGATGGTTCTTCGGAGATCGTACGGGCTCTCTCCCCTATTTGATGCCTTGGCTCGCTCGCGGCTGGAACGTCATAAACGTCGACTATCGAATGTCCGGAACGGCGCTCGCTCCTGCAGCCGTCGAAGATGCACGCTGTGCGCTCCGCTGGGTGTATCGTAATGCCCAACATTTCCATCTCGACACCAACCGCATCATCGTAACCGGGCATTCAGCCGGTGGTCACCTCGCCCTCATGGCTGGGATGCTTCGAGAGCCCGATGGCCTCGATAACAATTGCCCCGCTGATGCCGCTATGGGCGATCGACCACTCAAAGTTGCTGCTGTGGTGGACTGGTATGGGCCGACGGATATTTCCGACCTGATTGCCGGACCCAATCGTAAGACATACGCTGTTGCTTGGTTAGGCAGTCTGCTGGACCGGGACGCCGAAGCGAGACGAGTGTCCCCATTGGCATACGCGCGCGCCGGACTTCCACCCATCCTCATCATTCACGGTGATAGCGATCCCGTGGTTCCGTATTCACAGTCGCAACGGCTGCACGGCGAGCTCGACAGAGCCCATGTGCCAAACGAACTGTACACCGTGGCACATGGCAGCCATGGCATGTTCGGAGCGGAAGCTGATGTCGAGGCATATCGGCATGTCTGGGAGTTTCTCGAACGATTTGTACCTGCAATCCACACACAATCTCCCTAGCGCTCCGCCCTGCATGACCTCTGCAGCTTTTAGTTCAGTTCGCGATGGCTGCGGGTCGTTTTTTGCGGCTTTGCTTGAGACGATAGCTGTCGCCGTTCATCTCCAGGATGTGAACGTGGTGGGTGAGCGAGCCTGCGCCATTGGTCAAAATTTGGTCCGGCGAATCGCGGCTTACCGTCTTCTTCTGGATGTTCCCTTGAAGTCGCTTTCTCAATCCATACGATCGAGCCCAAGAGAACCCTGCGCCATTTCGCCTGCCCCGAACATGGGCAGCTTCCGTGTTCGGATTTTTGGAGTTCACGGGATGGAATGGGAGTAAATATAGCAAAGATTGCAAAGGATGCGCCGAGTATGAAGTCATTGATTTGATTGATATTACAATTATTCATTGAATTTAAAGATGATATAAAAGATGCTGGCGGAGAGAGTGGGATTCGAACCCACGTTAGAGTTACCCCTAAACACGCTTTCCAAGCGTGCGCCTTCAGCCACTCGGCCATCTCTCCGCAGAGTGGCGTACCTTCTTGAATCTACCATATTTTAGCGGCCGTCGGCTGGCTTGAGGTCGGAGTAGATATCGAGCAGCGTGCGCGCTGCTCGAAACGATGTCGCACGTCCTTCCAGCACATCCTGCTCCAGCGCTTCCATGCGTTTCCTTATCTCCGGATGCGACTCGAAGCGTTGCCGCAATCCCTGCTCGATGATCTCGCGCATCCAGCGCCTCATTTGATTTTTCCGGTTCGCACTGAACCATCCGTTGGCTTTTGTCAGCCCGTTGTATTCCAGTACGAAATTCCAAAGCTCGGCAATGCCTTTGCCGGTTAGCGCCGAACAAGTCAAAGCACGCGGCGTCCATCCAGAGGCCTGGCGGGGAAAATAGTGCAGTGCGTTTTCTGCAGCGGCGCGGGCTCTCTCCGCGGCTGTCAGATTCGCGCCGTCAGCTTTATTGATGGCCACGGCGTCCGCAAGCTCCATCACGCCGCGCTTCATGCCTTGCAACTCGTCTCCCGCGCCGGTCAGCGTGATGAGCAGAAAAAAGTCGACCATGGCATGAACCGCGGTCTCGGACTGTCCGACTCCCACTGTCTCGACGAGGATGTTGCTGTAGCCCGCCGCTTCGCACAACAGCATGGCCTCGCGTGTGCGCTGCGCCACGCCGCCTAGTGAGCCGCGCGACGGAGTGGGCCTGATGAACGCCATGTCGCTGGATGCGAGAGATTGCATGCGGGTCTTATCGCCCAGAATGCTTCCGCCGGAAAGCTGGCTGCTGGGGTCGATAGCCAACACAGCAACCTTCTGCCCATGTTCCGCATTTTCGCTTTCGCCTTTTCCGCGCCCGCCAATAAGAAACATGCCCAGCCGTTCGATTACGCTGCTCTTGCCTGCGCCTGGGACGCCCGTGATGCCCACGCGAATGGAATTGCCGCTATGAGGAAGGCAGTCTTCGACAATCAGCTCGGCCAGTTCTCGATCTGCCGCGCGCGAGCTTTCGATGAGAGTGATGGCTTGCGCCAGAATGGCGCGGTCGCCGCTGAGGATGCCGTCGGCGATTTGCTGCCGCGAAAGAGACCGACGCCGGCTTGAGGCACGCGCAATCAGTTCCTGCGGCGGCTCCGGCGTTACGCATCCGGGGCGAACACGCAGCGCGCTCTCGTCAGGCTCCGTCAATCAGGAATGTCCTCCCACCAGGCTGCCGTTCAGAATTTCGAGAATTCGCTGCGCTGCTACAGGAATCACTGTGCCGGGGCCGTATACGCCCACCGCGCCGGCCTGATAAAGAAACTCGTAGTCCTGTGGCGGAATAACCCCGCCGACAACCACCAGAATGTCATCCCGGTCGAGTTTGCGCAACTCCGCAATCAACTGCGGAACCAGCGTTTTGTGGCCTGCTGCCAGCGAGGAGACGCCGACTACATGCACGTCGTTTTCCACCGCATGGCGCGCGACCTCGCGCGGAGTCTGGAACAAGGGGCCGATATCGACATCAAAGCCGATATCCGCAAATGCCGTGGCAATCACCTTTGAGCCGCGGTCATGGCCGTCCTGTCCCATCTTCGCGACAAGAATCCGGGGACGGCGGCCTTCAGCTTGCTCAAACTCCGTAACCATCTGCTGCGCCTTTTTGAACTCCTCGGCGCTCGCGCTCTCAGAGGAGTAAACGCCGGAGATGATGCGCGTGGTGGCTTCGTAACGGCCCCATACCTTTTCGAGAGCTGAGGAAATTTCGCCCAGCGTGGCTCGCCTGCGCGCCGCATCCACCGCGCACTCCAGCAGATTTCCTTCGCCCGCTGAAGCGCATTTTTCCAGCCGTTCAAGCGATTGGCGCACGGCTTCAGGATCGCGCTCGCTCTTCAACTGGCTAAGACGTTTTAATTGCGATTCGCGCACCGCGGCATTGTCGATATCGAGAACGGGAATCAGGGGTTCATCGGGAGAAGCAAATGAGTTGACTCCTACAATCACGTCTTTGCCTGAGTCAATGCAGGCCTGCTTGCGCGCCGCGGCCTCTTCAATGCGCATCTTGGGAACGCCGGTTTCAATCGCCTTGGCCATGCCGCCCAGGTTCTCGACCTCCTCAATCAGCGCCCATGCTCCATGCATCAGGTCGTGCGTCAGCCGTTCAACATAGTAGGAACCGCCCCAGGGGTCAACGATTCGAGTTATATTCGGTTCTTCCTGCAGATAAAGTTGTGTATTGCGCGCGATGCGCGCGGAGAAATCGGTTGGCAGCGCAAGCGCTTCATCCAGCGCGTTCGTGTGCAGCGACTGGGTATGCCCGAAGGCCGCGGCCAGCGCTTCAACGCACGTGCGCACCACATTGTTATAGGGATCCTGCGCCGTCAGGCTCCAGCCAGAAGTTTGGCAATGTGTGCGCAAAACCAACGATTTCGGATTCTTTGGATTAAAGGTCTTGACTAACTTGGCCCATAACATTCGCGCCGCGCGCATCTTGGCAATCTCCATAAAATGGTTCATGCCAATGCCCCAGAAAAAGGAGATGCGCGGCGCAAACTCGTCTATGTCGAGGCCGGCTTTCACGCCCGTGCGCAAGTATTCCAGCCCGTCGGCCAGCGTGTAAGCCAACTCGATATCCGCCGTCGCGCCTGCTTCCTGCATGTGATATCCGCTCACGCTGATGCAGTTGAACTTGGGCATATTCGCCGAACAATAGCGGAAGATATCCCCGATGATTCGCATGGATCCTTCGGGAGGATAAATATAAGTATTGCGAACCATGAATTCTTTGAGAATGTCATTCTGAATGGTGCCGCTTAGCTGCTGGGGAGTTACTCCCTGTTCCTCGGCTGCGACAATATAGAACGCCATGATAGGAAGCACAGCGCCGTTCATGGTCATCGACACAGACATTTGACCGAGAGGTATCTGGTCGAACAGAATCTTCATGTCGAGGATCGAGTCAATCGCCACGCCGGCCTTGCCCACATCTCCGGTTACGCGCTCGTGATCGGAATCGTACCCCCGGTGCGTCGCAAGATCGAAGGCGACCGAAAGGCCCTTTTGGCCAGCGGCCAGGTTTCGGCGATAAAACGCGTTGGATTCTTCGGCTGTGGAGAAGCCCGCGTATTGTCGAACTGTCCACGGCCTTGTGACATACATGGTGCTGTAAGGCCCGCGCAGATAGGGCGAAATCCCCGCCGCATACTCAAGATGTTCGAGCCCGTCGAGGTCCTCTCGAGTATAGAAACTTTTCACAGGGATGTGCTCGGGAGAAAGCCACTCGCGATTCGCTTGCGTCGTGCTCTCACGCGCAGCCGCTCGTTCTACCTCGGGCTTCAATTCGATTTTTGAAAAGTCTGGACGCATGGTTAGTCCCTGATTCCCAGCCGTTGCTGCCATCTTGTAAGAAACTCGATAGGGTTGCTTCGAACATGTATGAAATCCGCCACGCCGGCGGCTTGGAGTTGCGGAGTCGATTCGGGAGAGCCCGCGACGATTACCGGAGTCTCGCGCCCCAGCATCCTCAGCCTTGACTCAACTTCGATAGCCAGTGCAAGATACTC
>JBAPYY010000001.1:0-2903 GCA_049284975.1 Occallatibacter sp. | reverse complement strand
CTTCAAGGCTTCTCCGCCCTCGCGATCGTGTATATCTCTTGAGTTTAGTTTCTCACCTGCACGTGAAGGGAATGTTAGCGGGAATGGTCCTGATGCGCGGCCGGTGCCAGTTTGGCTTGCGCGGCTGCACGCTTCGCCTCGGCTTCGCGCGCCAATACACGGCGATTAAACTCGTGAATCACATAGGCGACGTAAGCCCGCGTCTCGCGGTAGGGCGGAATTCCGTGGTACTTCGCCACCGCATCCGGGCCGGCGTTGTAGGCGGCCAGAGCCAGTGAAATGTTGTCGTGGTATAGAGTCAGCAGCGAGTCGAGATAGGCCGAGCCCCCGCGCACATTCTGGTCCGGCTGGAAGCTGTCTTCGACGCCAAGATCTTTGGCTGTGGAGGGCATCAGTTGCATCAGCCCGCGCGCGCCTGCACGGCTCACGGCGTGCGCGTTGCCGCCGCTCTCGGCCTTGACCAGGCTGGCCAACAGATCCACGTCCACGTTGTGCTCATGGCCGGCTTTGTTGAGCATTTCGTGAAGATCAGCGGGAGAAAGCTTTACATCTGCGCCGGTTTTGGGTGATGTCGTGGGCGCTGTCTCTTTCAAATTCAGCGGCGCGGGCGGGTCGGGAACAGTTTCAACACTGACGATGTCTTCCGGAAGGCGCTCGATGTAGCTGTCTTCTCCGGGACTGAGATAGAGCCGGACGCGGCCCGCGACGGTAGCGTGGTGATCGCAGAGATAGTCGAAGCCATTGCGCAGGGTGATGCGTTCGGCGGAATGAGCAAAAGGGGCCAGAGCCGCGATAATGCCTGCCGCGATGAAGAGGTTTCTGCGCATCAATAATTGTCTCAACTCAATTCCACTCTCGCCGCGGCGCATTTGGCAATGGCAGCTTCGAGCACTACTGCCACTCCGTCCTCATTGTTGGGCCGCGCCTGCTTCCAGCCGCGCATCTTCGCCATGGTGCGCAGCTCTTCCGCGGCATTGCCCATCATCACGCCCTGCCCGGCCCACTCGATCATGGCCACATCGTTCCAGTTGTCGCCGATGGCCATGGTCTCTTTGCGGTCCACGCCCAGACGGCGAGCAAGGTTTTCAAGCGCCTTGCCTTTGGAGACTCCGTGCGGCATCAAATCCAGAATCGAAAGGTCGCGGCCGGGATACTCCGTCTTGACGCAATCGCAGGAGGCTGACCACTCGCTGGCCTTGAGCGCCTTTTCGGCTTTGCCCATTTTGCTCAGGCTGCCGGCCACCATGCCCTGGATGGGATCTTCGCCATTGTTCAGCGCATCTTCAAGCGGCTTGACGACCTCGATAGCGCTGCGATTCGCCGCTACCCATAAGGCAATGCGTCCGTGCGCCTGCTCCAGATCTTCGACCACCAGCTCGCCGCGACCCGGACGATCAAATGTGAAAACGAGGGCGCCGAATGGACGGAGCAGCCCGCAGAGCCCACGCGCGACGTCGGATGGGAGCTGGCAGCGGTCAATAGCCTCGCCGCCGAGGGTGCGGGTTACTGCTCCATTGGATGTGATGAGGGGCATACCCGCTTGCAAACCCAGCCCTTCGAGCAGCGGTACGGTGTAGGCCACACGGCGGCCAGTTGCGATGGCCACTGTGATGCCGGCCTGCTGTGCGTCCCGCAGCGCCTGGGCATTGCGCGGGCTGATCGCCTGCGCAAAGGTCGGCAGCAGCGTGCCGTCCATATCAATTGCCACAAGGCGAACGGGAGGGTGCATAGCTCAAGTGTACCGGGAGCCTGCCGCGAGGCCAACTGCCTGCGGTGAAACTGCTCAGGGCAATCGCATGAACGATTCTTGTTGGAGAACTTGGTTCCTTTTCGTTCTTTCAATTGTCGTATTCGTCAATTTCTCCCGGAGGGAGAGCCGAAGATAGCCCCGGATGGAGCGTAGCGCAATCCGGGGAAAGCAGCACACCTATGATTTCCCACCCCCGAGGGGTGGGGCGAACCGCCGATTGCTGTTCACGCGATTGCCCTGCGAAATTGCTCCATCATTGCAGATAATTGCCGGCACCCTGCTGCCCTTGAACACAAGGTCGGCCCTCGTAAAAGGTCGGCTCAAACGGAGAAAAGAGGGTACCCCCCCTCCCCCCATTTTCCTGTGTAACTGTGAAACTGTGAGAGGATCGTCCAGCCTTCATTCGCCTGTTCTGCGCTACGGGAAACCCGCCGTGATGATCTCTGCCCAATCCGGTAATCTTGAAGGCATGGAAAAGATTTGCAGCCATTGCCGGGCGGTGCTTGGCGAAGAGACTGTGGCGGATTGGTGTCCAGCTTGCGGCGGCGCGTTGATTGAGCGGGCTACTCTCCCCGCCGAGAATCTTCAAACGCTGGCCCCACCGCAGGTGGTGGATCATCGCGGCATTGTGCTGCCACGGCGTCATGCGCTGGGCGGGATTATTACGCCTCAGTAACTCTTATTCGTACCGCAACGCCTCTGCGGGCAGGATGCGCGAGGCCGCTGACGAAGGATAGAGTGTGGCCAGCAGCGAGATGCCGATGGAGACGACGGAGACGATCAGGCCATCGAGCGGACGCGGCGCAAACGGCAGCGTATCGATGGAATAGACCTCGGCGGACAAATGGATGAAGTGATAATGTCCGCCTGCCCAGGCGGCGAGGTAGCCGAGTGCGAGGCCGAGCACGGTTCCGATGATGCTGATGAGGAAGCCTTGCAGAAGGAAGATGTGGCGCACCTGAGCCGGCTGGACTCCGAAGCTCATCATCACGGCGATGTCGCGCGTCTTCTCCATCACCATCATGGTCAGCGCGATGAGAATGTTGAGCGCGGCAACGATGACGATGAGGGCGATGACGATGAAGGTGACCACCTGTTCGAGCTTGAGCGCGCGGAAGAGCTCGCGGTTCTGCTCCATCCAGTTGGTGGTCAT